>CAXUCQ010000152.1:0-6897 GCA_964249295.1 uncultured Armatimonadales bacterium
GGGTCCACCATGTCGCGTTCCGCACGCCCAATGACGAAGAACACGCTGGGTGGCAGCGGCGCATCCGGGGGGCGGGGCTGGGGACCTCGGACCTGATCGACCGCTTCTACTTCCACTCGCTGTACTTCCGCGAGCCGGGCGGCATCCTGTTCGAGATCGCGACGGACGGGCCGGGGTTCGCGTCGGACGAGGACCCGGCGCATCTGGGCGAGCGTCTGGCCCTGCCGCCGTTTCTGGAGCCGCGCCGCCGCCAGATCGAGGCGGGCCTGCAGCCGCTGGACAGCGCGCCGGAAGGAGCCGCCCGATGAGTGCCGACAGGGTGAGTGAGGAGTCGGGGTTCGTCCCTGTGTTCCGGCCCGCGCCCCGGCCTGAGACCGCGCCGACCCTGCTCCTGCTGCACGGCACGGGCGGCGGCGAAACCGACCTGCTGGACCTGGGCGGGCAGGTCGCCCCCGACGCCAACCGGCTCGGGGTGCGCGGGCGCGTGCTGGAGAACGGGATGCCGCGCTTCTTCCGGCGTCTGTCCGAGGGCGTTTTTGATGAGGGCGACCTGCGGAGGCGCGCGGACGAACTCGCCGACTGGCTCCCCCTGGCAGCCGCTCGCGATGGATTCGACCCGTCGCGTGTGGTCGCCCTGGGCTACTCGAACGGGGCGAACATGGCGGGCGCGCTGCTGCTGCTGAGGCCGGGCGTTTTGGCGGGGGCGATCCTGCTGCGCCCGATGGTGCCTCTGGTGCCGGAACCGCTCCCCGCGCTGGGCGGGATGCCGGTGCTGATCTCGTCCGGGGCGCGAGACCCGCTGATTCCTCCGGCGGAGGCGGAGCGTCTGGCTGCGCTGCTGCGGCAATCGGGGGCGACCGTGACAGCCGTGACGCAGGCCGCCGGTCATGCTCTTACGGTCGCCGACGTTCGGGCGGCGCAGGAGTGGATCGGAGAATGAACGGCTCAGGAAATGAACAGACCTTTTTCCATATGGGCGGCGCATCGGAGCAGGGCGGGGTCCCCCCGCCCCTACAGGCCAACCGACCATCTGGTGTAGGGGCGGGGTCTCCCCACCCTGCTTCCTCGGCCTGATCTTCCTGGCCCCCACCGTGCGACTTACGCAAGAAGTCCCATGTGCCGGGCTTGCCTTTTGGCGCGCGTTTGTGTCACACTCGCAGGCACGGCGGCAGCGCCGCTCATGGGAGGGACGAGAGGACGATGGCGATCACGATCCGGTTTGACGAGAAGCTGCGGGAGCGGCTCGGCGGCGCGGAAGGGACGGACGTGCCGGGCGTCGGCACGGTCCACGCGGCCCTGCTCCACGTCGGGAAGGCGTACCCGGCGCTGCACATGTTCAACTGCGACGGCGAGCTGCGCGGCACGCTGAAGGTCCGGCGCGGCGGCGAGGTCGTCGCCGTCACCGAGCCGGTCCGGGACGGCGAAACGCTGGACTTGGGCATGGGCTGACCGGGATCGGTCGCGCCCCGTGTTGAACCTTTTGGGCTGTTCCGAGAACCAAAGAGCATAAAGACACGTTCGCCGGGGAAGGGGAGACCAGCATGATACCGTTGAAGCAGATCCAGGTGCCGGAGCCTTGCGGGGAGGATTGGGACGCGATGGACGGCGACGCGCGGCGGCGCTTCTGCGCCGGCTGCGGCTGCCACGTCCACGACCTGTCCGCCATGACGGGCGCGGAGGCCCAGCGCCTGCTCGACCGCGCGGACGGGCGTCTCTGCGTCCGGTTCCAGACCCGCCCCGACGGCACGCCGCTGACTCAGGAGGGGGCATCCACGCGGGCGGTGCGGGGCCGGTGGCCGCGCCGCTTCACAGCCGCCGCGTCACGAACCCTGGCGCTGCTTGTCGCCGGGCTGGGCCTGACGGCGGCCTGGGGCGCGGACCGCGCGCCGCACAAAGCGCCTCACGCCGTCTCCAAAGCCCCTCCGGTGACACCCGCCGGCAAGCGCCTGCACGCTTTGATGGGCAAGGTCGCGTTCCCCCGCCCGGTAGCTATGCGCACCATGGGCATCATCTTCATACCCCACGCGCCTCCGCCGCCGCCCCAAACGACGATGGGCGCCCCGCTGATGCCGCCGCCCGTGCCGCCGGAGAAGTGAGGCGCCCCGACTCCCGAGGCGGGGCGCCCGGCGCGTCACTTGATTCCCGCGATCTCGGCCACGGCCTTTTTCTGCACGGCGTCCGGCAGGGGCGCATAGTCAAGGCCGGGGGCGTCCTTCTGGCCGGTCGTCATGGCCCAGGTCAGGAAGTCTTTCACGGCAGGCTTGGCGTCGGGGTAGACCAGCAGGAACGTGAAGCCGGTGATCGGGTAGCCCTGCGCCGCCGTGGTGTTGACGGGGACGGCGCGGAAGTCCGGCGGCAGGGAAACGCCCGCGACCGCCGCCGTGGTGGAGGCGACGCTGGGCGTGATGAAGCTGCCTTTGAGGTTCTGCACGGCGGCGACCGGGATCTTGTTCTGGGCCGCGTAGGCCAGCTCGACGTAGCCGACGCCGCCCGCGTTCTGCTTGATCAGCGCGGCCACGCCGGGGTTGCCCTTGCCGCCCAGGCCGAGCGGCCACTTGACGCTCTTGCCCGCGCCGACGCCTGCTTTCCACTGGGGGCTGACGGCGCTGAGGTAGGTCGTGAAGATGTTGGTCGTCCCCGAGCCGTCCGAGCGGTGGAACGGGGTGAGCTTTGTCGCGGGCAGCGTCACGCCGGGGTTGAGCGCGGCGATCAGCGGGTCGTTCCAACTGGTGATCTTGCCCAGGAACATGGCGGCGATGGCTGCGCCGCTGAGCTTGAGGTCCGGCGGGGCGCCCGGCACGTTGTAGGCGACGCAGACGGCGCCCGCCACGGTCGGCACGTGCAGGATGCCCGGCGCGGCCTTGAGTTCGGCGTCGCTCATGGGCGCGTCGGACGCGCCGAAGTCGACGCTCTTGGCGGTGATGTTCTTGATGCCGCCGCCCGAGCCGATGGGCTGGTAGTTGATCTGCACGCCTTTGGCCTGCTTGTACTCGGCGAACCACTGCTGGTACAGCGGCGCGGGGAAGGTCGCCCCGGCGCCGTTGAGCACGCTGCCGCTGCCGGCCTCACGGGCCGTCGTGTTCGCCGGGGCGCTGCCGCCGCCTGAACCGCTGCCGCTCTGGTTGCCGCAGCCGAACGTCAGCACTGCCAGCGCGGCGGCCAGCGCCGCCAGACTCACCCGTCCCCTCATCGTGCGTGTCCACATCCTTGATTTCTCCTTTGATAACCGTCGCCGCGTCGCGCGGGGCCGTCGCCCGCCTGCGTCGGTACTTCTAGTCTGTGCCGTCATTGTGCCACGGCGAGGTTAAGAGAAGATTAAGACTTTACCGGCGAGGGGTTCCGGCGGATGTGCCACGCGACGTCACCGAACGGCGCGGTCCAGACCGTCTGCCGCTGCTGGGCCAGCCACGCGACGAACTGCCGATGCACAGCGGCGTCCAGATGGTACTCGTGCGTATCCGCCCCGACGCCGTGCATGACCAGCACGGCCCAGCCGCCGTCCTGCCGCGCTTGTTCCACGATTTCCATCAGTTTCGGCAGCGAAAGGCCGTCCACGGTGAGGCACCCGACGTTCATCAGGTCCAGCCCGTCGCCGGGCTGGGCGGGCCGGTCCGTCTGCGCCCCGCGCCCGGCCAGGAACAGGTCGGCCAGCAGGGCGCTCATGTCCTGCTCGTCGTCGCCGCGCCCGAGGGTCGTGTCGCAGCAGGTGTGGCCGTAGGTGCGTTCGGTCTCGCCGTCGATCAGATGCAAGACGGAATTGGCGACTTCGAGTTCGTCGCGCAGGCGCGTGGGGGTGTAGTCGCAGAGGTTGTAGCAGGGGGCGAGCCACGAGAACACGCGCTCCGTCATGCGGCAGGGATGGAAAACGCTGTGGTTGCCGAGTTCGTGGCCCGCGCGGGCCAGCGCCCGCCAGGCGTCGGGGTTTTGCAAAAGTTCGCCCCGCCCGATAGGCGTGTAGAACGTCCCGCGCAGGCCGTGTCGTTCCAGCAGCGGCGCGACGAGCGCGTGATGGACGGGCAGGCCGTCGTCGTAGGTCAGCGACACGGCGCACTGCGCCCCGTCCGGCCAGGGGAAGTCTAACGATGCGCGGTTAATTAATTCTGCTCACTTTGGCAAGGTCTTCATCAGTCAGGCTAATCCGCTCAGCACTCGGCAGGATTTTCTTGAGGTATTCAAAGCCCTTCTCCGGCTGGGCGTCCTCCGGCTCAACGGTCTCGATCCTGCTCAGGATGAAATGCCCTGCCCTGCTCCATCATGGCAAGAATCGTCTTCATCCGTTTTTCTCTGGTTGCCGGCTTCTTCGCCGTTTCAAGACGATAAACAATCGAATAAACATTCGCCTTGTTGAGTGTCTTGAAAAATGCCTCTGCTTTCTTATTTTCACTCAACTCCTTCAGAAAATCCTCAGGTGGGGTAGCACTCCTGGGTGAAGCATAGGCGGTTTCCCATCGGCCATCAGCCTTTGCTGCTTCAACCGCTTCCATGCCTGCAGGGGTCATTGTTCCTGCTTTGATAAGACGTTCCACGTGCTGAGTATTTATTTTTGACCACCCGCTTTTGGGGCGTCTCGGTGTGAATTTCTGCAGCCATGACAGTTTGTCGAAGGGCTTCTTCTGACCGTCGATCCAACCATAGCAAAGCGCCTGATCAAGCGCTTCAGCATAGGTCAGGGATACCTCATGCGAGTCTTTTTTGAAAATGAGCAACCATATGCCATCTGCTTCCGCATGGTTTTGTTCCAGCCAATGTCGGAAATCCGTGGATGTTTTAAAGTGTAAGGTTTGCATGAACCGTGCCCCGTTATTGCACCATAGCCAGTTTCATCCGGCAGTTCAATCGTGATGGTCATGGCGCTATTATACCTACCAGCGGTACGCCTTCAGCAGTTGCTGGGCGTTGGCGACGGAGCGGGGGACGCCGGTGTGGGGGTCTTCCTGGGCTTCGTATTCGATGTTGAGCCAGCCGTCGAAGCCGGCCCGTTCTAGGGTGACGAGGCAGTCGGCCAGGTCCACGTCGCCTTCGCCGATGGCGGTGCCGGCGAACT
The DNA here is from genome assembly GCA_964249295.1 of uncultured Armatimonadales bacterium. Taxonomy (GTDB): domain Bacteria; phylum Armatimonadota; class Armatimonadia; order Armatimonadales; family Capsulimonadaceae; genus CAZZVX01. The sequence continues at coordinate 5,045 of CAXUCQ010000152.1, forward strand.
TGACGCCGTCCACGGCTTGATACGCGAAGCCGGGGTAGTCGTCGGGGACGACGCGGAAGTCTTTGAAGTGGACCATGGCGGCCTGGGACGCGAGGGCGGCGACGGCCTCGTGGGACGCCTCGTGGACGAGCAGGAAGTTGCCCGTGTCGGGGTTGGCGCGGAGCGCTGGGCTGCCGACGGCTTGCAGGATCAACTTGACCTGGTCGCTGCGGCCTGCGAGGGCGCCGGGGGTTTCCAGCGCCAGCGTGACGCCGCGCGACTGGGCGTAGCCGACGACGTCCCGGAAGCCGCTCACGATCCAGTCGAAGGCCTCGCTCAGACCGACGCCCGGCTGCGGGTTGCCCGCGAAGACGCGCACCGTCTTGGCGCCGAAATGGACGGCGTTGTCGACGCCGTCGGTGATCTTTTGGGCCTCGGCGGCGCGGGCGGCGGGGTCCGGCAGGGCGAAGTTGTTGGCGACGGAGTACACGCCGACGGGCAGGCCGGTTTCTTGCAGCGCGGCTTCGACGGCGGGCAGTTCCGCCGCGCGGTCCTTCCAGAAGAAGTCCAGCAGCTCCACGCCGTCCACGCCCAGGCGGCGGCTTTCGCGGACGAAGCCGGGGATGTCCATCCCGCCGCGCTTCCAGACGTGGAAGTAGCTCCACATGCTCAGTCCCAATCTCATGCGTTTCTCCTTGTGAGCGAGGCCGCGCCGAAGGCGGCCAGAAATAGAAGTCCCAGGCCCGTCAGGTACAGGCCGACGGCGAACGGCTCGGGCCGGTACCGGAACTCGACCCGCTGGGGCCGGGGACTCGCGGGCAGGAAGACGGCGCGGTAGACGCCGTCGGCCCGATGGAGGGGGACGGGGCGGCCGTTCACGGACGCCTGCCAGCCGGGGGCGTCCGTGTCCGCCAGCAGGCAGGTGATCGGGGCGGAACGGGCCGGCACGGACAGCCGCACCCGGTCCGGCTCGTCTTCCACGATTGGAACCGCCTGCGGCGGTGAAGTATTGGCCGACGGGGGCGGTGATACGTCTTCGATCCACGGCCTGTCCAGCGCGTCCGCGGAAACCCCCGGCGCGAACAGGGTCGTCACCAGCGCCTCGGGGGATACGCGGCGCGCTGTCGGGACCCAGGAGGCGTAGACGCGGGCGCGCGGCGCGAACAGATCGTTCCGCAGCAATGTCCCCCGGTCGTCGCCGTCCCGCCATGTCAGGAGCGGGGTCAGGCCGGGCAGCGCGGGCAGCGGCTGCGGGCGGAACGTGATCAGGTCGCGCACGGCCATGACGCCGAGCAGCGGGGCGATCTTGGCGTCGGCCTCCGGGCCGTTCTGAGTTTGCGCGGCCCGACGCGCCAGCAGGGCAAGCACGCCGGGGTCGCGCAACACCAGCGGCTCGTAGCCGCCGGCCAGCCGGACGTCCGCCGCCGTGGGCAGGTTCGGCAGGCCGGTGTCCAATTCGCGCGTCACGAGTCCGGGCGGCGGGCGGAAGTCGGTCCAGTCCAGGAACGCATTGCCGGCGTTGATGTCGTCCGACGACAGCAGGCGGCCCGCGCCGTCGGCGATCGCCGGGTCGGCGCGCAGCGCCGAAATGACGGGCGATTGGGCCGCCAGGTGTTCCCACTGCCGGACCGGCATGAGCGGATAAAGGCCGTTGTCGAAGCGGCTCAGGTCCAACACTGTCAGCGCGACGGCGGCGAGGCCGAGCCAGGCGGGGAGTGTCGCCGCGGAAACACGCCGCGCGAGGATCGAGAGCGCCCATTCCAGGCCGCGCGCGGCCAGCGCGGGCAGGGCGACCGCCGCGCCCAGCAGCAGGCGGGCCGGATCGTGGAAGAAGCGGAAGCCCGGCACGACGGCGTAGGCGACCCGGAACAGGC
>CAXUCQ010000153.1:0-2309 GCA_964249295.1 uncultured Armatimonadales bacterium
CCGCCCGCCCGGGCGGCCCCCCCCCCCCCCCCCCGCCCCGCCGCCGCGCGCGCGGCCCGGGGGCCCCCCCCTCCCTGGGTCTGGGTCGCCCTCCCTGGGTCTGGGTCGCCCTCCTTCCCGAAGTCGGCCCGCCTGCGGTTCGGGTCTCACACGCGCTCATACCGCCCCATCAGACTCGCCCGCCCGAGCAGATGCCCCTCCATCGCCGCCTCGACCTCGGCGTGGGTCGCCCCCATCTCCAGCGCCAGCGTGTCCCTGTCCAGCGCGTACAGGTCGAACACGTAGCGGTGCTCGCCCGCCCGAGGACACGGGGCGCCGTAGTGGGGCGCCCCGAAGTCGTTCAAGCCCGGCAGGCAGATCGCGTCCCCCTGCCCCTCCACCAGCCCGGCGGGCAGGGGCGGGATGTCGAACAGGACCCAATGCACGAAGTCGTGTTTCCGGGTCGAGTCCGGGTCGTGCAGGATCAGGACGAGGCTGCGCGTCCCGGCGGGCGGCCCCGCCCACGACAGCGCGGGCGAGCGTCCGTCGCCCCCGCCGTCGCAGGTGAACCGGGCCGGGATCGCCCCGCCGTCCTCAAAGTCGGGGCAGCTCAGCGTGAAAGCCATTTCGCGTCTCCTCTTTTCGAGCAGTTGCTGAGAGTCTTACCCGATGCACACAGCCGGCGAACCTCGACGAACTTGACTGCATCGTGCGTCATAAAACCGGCACAATCGGAGATTGTTCCACAAGCAGAAAAAAATATACAACAACAAGACTCTTTTCGGAAAATTGCCTGTATAATGCTTATCGGAACGACGCAACGACGCGACCTCCTGGTTTTGCAAGGCCCTTCACAGCTTCCTGTAGTGACGACGCCGCGACACGCACGACGACTCCTTAACTCAGCAGTACCCCGAGCTTAATCTTTGGGCCGTTATGACGCGGCACGGGTTTTTAGACTTCCCGCCGGTCGGCGACGCTTCGCCCGCCGGGCGGCTGAGACGCGCCTGTTCGCCCCGCACACCCCGCCGGGCGGCGGACGAGATTGTACCGACGCAGCGGCCATGAGGCGCTGCATTCCCGCACGAGGAGACAGAATGGCATCATCCAACATCGCGCGCTTGTCACGCAAGCGCCCCACCGCACTCAACGGCTCGCTCGCCGCAGGACTCCTGCTGGCCGGCATCGCCACGGCCCACGCCCAGACCTACAGCACGACCATCGTGGCCCCCACGCAGACAGTGGTCGATACGTTCTCCACGACGACCACGCCCTCGTCGCCGACCTACAACCGCGTCGCCATCGCGGCGGGGCTGAACAACTACACGACGACCACTCCGGGGCTGTCCGGCATCGGCACGGCCGTCGCCTACGCCACCTCCCCCAGCTTCGTGCCGACGGCGACCGGCACGTACACGATCAACACGTCCACCAGCGGCTTCGACCCTGCCGACTACATCCAGTACATCTACCAGCCCGCGCTCGCGACCGCCAGCCCGACCACGGGCGTCCAGTACGGCTATTTCGCGGACAACAGCACCAACAACGGCTCCTACAACGTCAGCCTGACCGGCGCGACCGCGTATCAGTTCGTCAACGCCGGCTACTACTCCACCAACAACACGAACGACCCGCAGACGCCCGGCAGTGGGTTCTACAGTGAAGGCACATCCAACACGACCGTCTTGTACGACAACCCCGGCAGCACGTCCGCGATCCCCGACAACAGCACGACGGGCGCGTCGCAGACCATCACCGTCACCAACACCAACGCCATCACGACGTTCAACTCCATCACCATCGACGGCCTCAGCCACCCCTTCATCGGAGACCTCGTCGCGACGCTGACCCACACCGGCGCCAACGGCACCACGACGGTCGATCTGTTCGACCACGTCGGCGCGAACAACACCCCCGGCAGCCCCGGCTACAACTATAACCAGGGGTCCTCGGCCAGTTTCGACGGCAACAACTACACCTTCGCGCTTTCCGGCGCGAGTCTCGCCGCAGTCCCCGGCGGAACGGCCGCCCCCGACGGCGTGACATACATGGCCTCCGGCAACGCCACGACCGGTTTCGACACGGCGGACGCCAACAACACGCTCAACAGCTTCCTGGGGCAGAGCGAGGCCGGCACCTGGACGCTCAGCATCAAGGACGAGCAGTTGGACGACACCGGCTCCTTCACCGGCTTCAGCTTCACGGTCAATAATGCCGCCCCGGAGCCGTCCCAGTATGCGGCCTTCGGCCTGGGCGTCCTCGGCATCGGTGCGCTGGCCCTGCGCGCCCGACGCCGCAGCGCCGCCTGACGCCGCAGCGCCGCCTGACGC
>CAXUCQ010000153.1:2409-6862 GCA_964249295.1 uncultured Armatimonadales bacterium
GGCCCTGCGCGCCCGACGCCGCAGCGCCGCCTGACGCCGCAGCGCCGCCTGACGCGACGGCCCTGTTTCTTTTCACCATCAAGGAGAGCTACGAATTGTCCATCTATAGTAAAACACTGCAGGCCTGGCGCGGCACCCTCGCCACGGCCCTGATCTCCGGCGGCCTCGTGACCGCCCTGTACGCGCCGGCGCTCGCGCAGCCGGTCCTGGCCCCCGTGTCCGGCGTCAAGACGCCGATCACCAGCCTGGTCACGATCAGCGGGCATGTGCCGGACCTGGTCTACCAGTCCAAGGCGCTGGGCGCCCTGCCCACGAACCAGACGACGTCCTTTGCCGTCTCGCTGCCGGTGCGCGACCCGGCGGGCCTGGCCGACCTGATCAAAGGGCAGACTGACCCCGCGGACGCCCGCTTCGGCCAGTACCTGACGCCGCAGCAGTTCGGCGAGCGCTTCGGCGCGACGCAGGCGCAGTACAACGCCGTGATCGCCTATCTCGAGTCCAAAGGCCTGACCATCAGCCAGACGTGGCCGTCGCGGACCTACCTGAACGCCACCGGCACCGTGGCCCAGGTCAACAGCGCGCTCGGCGTCACCCTCAAGCAGTTCGTCTCGCCCGAGGGGCGCACCTTCCACGCGCCGGACGCCGAAGTCAAAGTGCCTGCCTCGATCGCCTCGCTCATCGCCGGCGTCGTCGATCTGGACAACGCCAACCCGCCCAAGCCGCTCGCGCACATGGTCCGCTTCCTGGGGACCTCGCCCAAGTCCTTCAAAGCCATCACGCCGATGGACGCCGCGACGCCCGACGTGCAGAATCCCGGCGAGCAGGGGACGGGGCTGGGCGGCGGCTACGCGCCGACCGACATCCGCACCGTCTACGGCCTGAACAGCACCGCCCTCACGGGTACGGGCCAGGTCGGAGCGATCATCGAGTACGGCACCACCTGGAACATCAAAGACACGCTGAAATACGAGAACCTGTTCAATCTGCCGCGCGTGCCGATCACGATCGTCCCGGTCGACGGCGGCACCACCACCTTCGCCGCCGACGGGGCCGCCGAAACGAATCTGGACATCGACATGCAGCTCTCCATGGCCCCCGGCCTGAGCGGCATCCGAATGTACCTCGACAGCGGCGCCTCGACCCTGAATCCGATCAACGCCGTCGCCACGGACAACATCGCCAAGCAGCTCAGCATCTCCTACGGCTTCGCCAACGAGAGCACCACTCGGACGACGCCCTCGGCCACGCAGGTCGCGCTGGAAACGGCCTACGCGCAGTGTGCGGCGGAAGGCATCTCGGTCTACGTCTCGACCGGCGACAGCGGCTCGGCGCCGGGGACGGGCAACACCACGGACGTCATCAACACCAGCAGCGACGAGCCGATGGTCTGTGCCGTCGGCGGCACCGCCCTCACGGTGCAGCAGCCCGGCAGCAACGAGAACTACCTGGCGGAGTCCGCGTGGAACTACAACGGCACCGCTTCCGGCGGCGCGGACGGCGGCGGCGTCAGCCGGCAGTGGACGATCCAGCCGCACACCGTCGTCGGGACGACCACCACGACGACCTACGACGGCGCGACGTATCAGGCGAACGCGGCCACCTCCGCTTCCACGGCCACGTTCACCACCGCGAGCGGCACAGTCCTCCCGAGCAACGTGTCCGCGACCATGCGCAACGTCCCCGACATCTCCTGTGACGCCAGCCCGGAGACCGGCGTCGTCATCTACGTCAGCGGCGATCCGGGGCTGGGGACCAACGGGTACTTCATCTTCGGCGGCACCAGCGAGTCCGCCCCGCTGTGGGCCGGCTACACCGCGCTGATCAACCAGAACCGTCTGCTGGAAGGCATGTCCACTCTTGGTCTCCCGCAGATGAGCCTGTACCCGCTCGCCTACAACTCCAGCGGCCTGACCAGCAACTACACGGCGCTGTTCCACGACATCAACGACGGCAGCAACAACAACACCAGCGTCACCGCCGGCGTCGCCCTCTTCACGGCCGTGACCGGCTTTGACGACTCCACCGGCCTGGGGACCATGCGGGGCGCCGCCCTGATCGCGGCCCTGAGCAACGGCACTCTCTATGAGGCCATGCCCGGCCCCGGACGTGGAATGGCGAGCGCCCAGTCCGCCCGCGCGAACTCGATCCTGGCCTCTTACGAGCTGCCGCGGACTTCCCCGCGCAAGCCCGCCGGGCTGTAAACGACGGCATCGGGCAGCCCTCCTGTGGCGGCTCCGGCCTCACCGTCGGAGCCGCCTGCCCGGCCCCCCTTGAGACACCGATCAGCCTTCTGTGCCGAACAGAAGGCTGGTTTTTTGTTTAGCATCCATAGAGTTATGGGTACGATGTCTCACGCCCGGCACCCGTCACGCACCAAGAAAGACCACAGTCCTATGGATAACTCACGTCAGACTCCCTTGCTCGCGCTCTCCGCCCTCGTCGCGCCCTTTGTCTTCGCCCACCCGGCCGCCGCGCAGAACAACGGCACGCTCAACGTGAACAGCGGCGACATCGTCACCGTGACCAGTACAGGAACCATCAGCAACCGGGCCGGCGGCACCAACACCACAAGCTCTTACGACGCCGGGGCCAACTTCGAGGCGGTCGACGCGGAGTCCGGCGGCGTCTTCACCTTGGCCGGAGGCGCCCTCACCGGCGAAGACGGGGACGGCGCCATCTTCTCCAACGCCGCCCGCATCACGGTCTCCAGCGGCTCCGTCTCCGTCAGCGGCAGCGGGACCAACGGCCTGGACGCCGCCAACGGCAGCACGGCCACCGTCACCGGCGGCACCTTCACGGCGTCCGGCAGCGGCGGCAGCATTGTTACCCCGTTCGCGACGCCCGGCCCGACCATCAGCGCCGTCGACCTGTACGCCGAGTCCAAAAGCACCATCACCGTGACCGGCGGCAATTTCATCGCCTCGGGGACCGGCGCGACCGGCTTTGATGCCATCAACAACGGCGTCATCGACCTTTTCGGCACCGGCTTCACCGTCAACGGCAGTCCGGCGACCGGCCCCCTTACCTCCGGCAGCGGCACGATCAGCGGGACTCTGCTGAACGGCAACGTCCTGACCAACCTCCCTTACGCCATCACCGGCGGAACCATCGAGTTCAACGTCGCTGCCGCCCCCGAGCCGTCCCAGTACGCCGCCCTCGGCCTGGGCGTCCTGGGCCTGGGCGTCTTGGCCCTGCGCGCCCGACGCCGCGCCGTCGCCTGACCGCCTGCGCCTCACGGCCTCCCGCCTCACGCGGGAGGCCTTTTTCACGCCCCGTCGGCTGCCAAGCACCGCGTTTCCTCAGAAATCAAACCCACATCGACTTTGGGTCGCAAACAAGTCAAAAACCCCGTTTTTGTGCTTGGCTCTTCCCCCAAAACCTGTGTTATACTGTGTTTGCTTGTGCCGTATCCCCTCGACGCTGAGGGCAAGCACGACGGCTTGCCCTGCCCGGTCTGCACGAACCCGCTTCCTGCGCCCGCGTAAGTCTCCGTATCATTCCGTCTCTTTTTCCCATCGCCGATGACGGCAGGAACGATCCAGGTCTTCTGGTCGGGTCACTCGTGTGACTCCGGCAGAGACTGGAGCGCCACAGGACAGCCGCGCGCTGCGCCCCACAGGGGCCAAAAACGCGATTCTTGGCTGACCCCGCGCGCACACCCGCCGTCCCGTGTGGACACTCTTGTTACAATTGTTACGAAAGGCATTGTCATGAAACGCACTTCTCTTCTCGCGGCAGGGCCGTTCGCCCTGCTGCTCGCCCTGGCCGCCGCGCAGCCGGGACACGCCCAGGACGCCGTCATTCCGATGAGCACCTTCTCCTTTGACATCTCCGGGTTCAATTCCGCCGGCACCGTCGGATACCTGCTGACGCCGGATGAAGTCACGACGTTCGGCGCAACCACCACGTTCACGGCCGCCGGCATCAACGGCCAAAACATCACCATCACGTCCAGCGAGGCCGTCGGCGCGACAAGCACCACCGACACGTTCACCGTCAGCACCCCGACCAACTTCCTCACCACGAACTCGGTCAACGGCACGAAGATCACCCAGTTGGATTTCGACCTCGGCGACGCGAACTCCGGCTCACAGCCGGTGAACGTCCTGCTGCCGATCAGTTCGGACACGGCCACGGGCAACATTCTCTACGGCACGAGCAACACCAGCTTCACGCTGACGCCCGTCACAACCCTCGGGACCGGCACCACTGGGATCGCCAACACCTCCTACGCCGCACAGGAGGGCGTGAGCACCGGAACGACGGCGATCTCCGGCATCGCCGTCCACAGCTTCCCGTACAGCATCACCTACGCCACCCTTGCCGCCGCCCCCGAGCCGTCCCAGACTGCCGCCTTCAGCCTCGGCATCCTGGGCCTGGGCGCGCTGGCCCTGCGCGCCCGGCGCCGCAGCGTCACCGGCTGACACCGCCTCTGCCCCGTCTCGTGTGGGCC
>CAXUCQ010000154.1:0-6849 GCA_964249295.1 uncultured Armatimonadales bacterium
GTTCCAGCGGGCGCTGAGCGCGTCGGGGTTGTGGGCCAGCACGTCGTCAAAGGCCGCCAGGGCCTCCGCGATGCGGTTTTCGGAGAGGTACGACAGGGCGACGTTGCAGCGGGCGTCGGTGTAGTCGGGCTTGAGCAGCAGGGCGCGGCGGTAGCCCTCGCGCGCCTCCTCGAAGCGGCCCAGGGCCACCAGTGACGCGCCGCGCGCGTTGTCCCCCTGCGGGAACTCGGGCTTCAGGGCCAGGGCCTGGTCGTGACAGGCGATGGCCTCGTCGAAGCGCGCCTGCGCCATCAGCGTCAGTCCCAGGTTGTTGAGCAGGTCCGTGGCCGACGGGCTGACCGTCAGCGCCCGGCGGAACGCGGCCTCCGATTCGGCCAGACGGCCTTTGTCTTTGAGCAGGATGCCCAGGTTGTTGAGCGGCTCGATGTAGTCCGGCTTGGCGTCGGCGGCCTGCCGGTAGCTCTCGGCGGCCTCCTCCCAGCGCCCGAGCGTTTGGAGGGCCATGCCGCGGTTGTTGTGCGCCTCGGCGTAGTCCGGTCGGCGGGCGAGGGCCGCGTCGTAACCCTCCAGGGCTTCCTCCAGGCGTCCGAGTTCTTTCAGCGCCACGGCGAGGTTGTTCTGCGCCTCGGTGAAGTGCGGCCGCAGGGCCAAGGCCCGTTCCAGCAGCGGCGCCGCCTGCGCGTACCGGCCCTGCTGGGCGTACAGCGAGCCGAGCAGGTACAGCGCGTCGGCGTGCCGGGGCTGCCGTTCCAGGATGCGCCGATAGAGCGGCTCCGCCGCGTCCAAATCGCCGGCATTGTGGGACTGGTACGCCGCCTGGTACCAGCGCTCGATCTTCGCCATCGTGTGTGTCCTTCTTGGCCGCCGTGACCAAAACCTGGTAATTTCGACAGGGTCGGGTTCATTATCGGCGGACGGCCTGAAACTCTTCAGGGCGGAGAGGGGACACGCAACAACGGGCCTGGATAGCATTGTCCAGGCTTCATCTACCCTCAGTTCAGAACACTGTCTTTGTTCTAGAAGTTGTTGAGTTTGTGCGACTGTACTGGTATAATTGCGAAATAACCGTCGATGCGACATCACCGGGAGCGTTCGTCGCGGAGACGGTCTGTTTCCGCGACGAACGGTTCTAAGTCATGAAGATCAACCTGAAACTCTTTATCGGCTCCATGGCGCTTCTTGTCATCGGGCCATGCGGGATGTCAGCAACCCCCGCTTCCGCCCAGGATGCAACTCAGACTGCGCCTCAGTCGGCGGGCGCAGACCCTCTCGTTCACCTTTCGCCGCGACAGGCGAGCCAGTTCCAGACAGCCCTGGACGCTTTAGCGAAGCAGGCTCACGTCGCTCTGGTCGCGGAGGGTGCGCCGCTCACCCCGCGTCTGGCGGGCAAAGCCGTTCCTGATCTCACCGCCGACGCTCCCGTGGGCCAGGCCGTAACGCGCTTGGCGTCGGCCTACGACTACGACGCACAGCGGGTGAACGGAGTGTTTGTACTCACCAAACGCTACACGGACCCCCTGGACCTCCCCTGCGTCACCCTGTCAGAGTGCTGCGAGGCCGCGCAGGACGTGTGCAGCGTTTTGGACGCCTTCAGTCCAAACCTCGTTACCTCATGGAACGCAGATGGGCCAGACGGACAGCGGGACGTCGTGGTGAAGTTTTTCGCCACCCTCAGCGCAGGCCAGTTACAAGCCGCGCAGGCCGGGACGTTGCGCTACGGGAGTTTACTGCCTGACCAGCAGACGTTGGTTCAGCAGTTGTTCTTCTATCAGTACGCGCAGATGCCGTCGGAGGACGCCCATTGGGTCGTTGACAAGCTGGAGTATGCGCCCCGCACCGTGCTGACGGCGCAGAACGATTCCGGCACGACGGGCGTGTTCATCGAAGTCCCCTCTCCTTATGACGCGACGAAGCGGTTGCAGCTGCCTATCTCGGGGAAGTTAACGCTGCCCGGTCAGCCGCAGCCGGACACACCGCCCCTGCCGACGCCCGGCGCGGACCCGGCAGCGCCTGTCGGGACGACCCTGCAGAGCCTCGTCGCGGGACTCAAGCCGGTCCACGATCAGCAGCCGCTCGTGGACGCCGCCCTGCAGGACAAGCCCGTGACCGTGGCCGGTGTGACGAACGCGGCCTCGATGGACGTGCTGCGGGCGCTCGTCGCGCTGTACGGGCTGCGGATCGGCGCCGCCGAGAGCGGGGCGCCCAAACTGGAACGGCCCATGTTCGCGCCGCCGACCGACGCCCGGCAGATCGGGCCGGCGGCGTGGGGCGTGCTGCCGGTGTCCTGCCTGCGTGCGCTGCACGGGGTCGGCGACGGCCATCGAGTCGAAATTCCGGCCCCTCCGAGCAGTCCGCCCGCGTCCGCCGGCCCGCCGGATGTCGCCGCCCTCCGCGCGGCGGCGGAGGCCTGGGTGCAGCAGATGAGTCATCTGGACACGCCGTCACCCATACCGGCCGCGCTCCAGCAGAGCGCCTGCCGTCGCGTGCAGGAGGCGATGCAGCCGCATCTGCGTCAGGACGGGCCGCGCGCCCGCATCCCCATCGCCTCTCTGGACGCGCACGGCAAGGCGGCGCTGGCCGCCCTCCTCATGGCGGGCCTGATGCTGGAGTTGCAGAACGACTTCACAGGCTTGCCTAAACAGAACGTTCTCGACTGCATGGACGACATGGACCAGACGGTCATCTCCACCCATCCTGGGGAAGCGGCCCAGATCAAAGGGGTCACGATCCCCTCCCTCTACCTGGAAGGCACGGACCCCTACACGCATGAGAAGGTGGGGTTGGGCGGGGTGCGGTTTTTCACTCCTAAGTGAAGAATGATCCGCAGCGGTCACGCCTCCGGGTTTCAGGCATCACAGACTGCGGGACACCGCAAAAGAAGGGCGGCCTGGTGGGCCGCCCTTTTTCCGTCCGGCATTTTCCATGACGGGCGCGCTCTCTACGCTGCCTGTCGCGCTCCGTCCCGTCCGGCAGACGCGACGACTCGGTTCCCGATCTCGCGGAAGATCTGGTCGTAGCGGTGGTGCCAGGTGTGTTCGGCGAGGGTCCGGCGGCGGCCCGCCTCGGCGATCCGAAGTCGCTCGGCGTCGTGAGCGAGGTAGAAGCGGGCCTTGTCGGCCAGCTCTTCCGCCGACGCATAGGTCACGATCTCCACGCCGTCTTTGTAGTATTCGCCCAGGTTGTCCGCGTGGCCCGACAGGAGAAAGCCGCCGGCCCCCGGCACTTCGAAGTTGCGGCCCTTGATCTGCTGGCCGGCCAGCGTGGACGAGTTGGACAGGTTCAGGTTGATCCGGCTGCGCGAGAACAGGCGCACCATCTGGTGGAACGGCAGACGGGGGCGATGCTGCCAGCCGAAGCCGAAGACCGACACGGGCAGGCCGTGGGCGGCGACGCCGTTGAGGAACGGGACGCGGTCCCCGTGCGGCTGTCCGACGAAGCTGACGTCGATGTCCTGGGGGATGTCGTGGGGGGTGTAGAGTTCGTGATTGCAGGCCCACTGGGTCTTGATCGTCCGGCCCCCCAGGCCGATCTGCGCGTACTTGGGCGGCGCGCTGCTGGCGGTCGTCGTCACGAAATGGAAGTGGGGGGCCACGTGCTGACTGTACTTCTCGAAGCGCCAGTGGTCGTCGCAGAACCAGTGCAGGGTGGTCGTTTCGCCGCTCCCGCCGATCTCGCGGAAGACCTCGTGATGCGGGTCCAGGGGGAAATCGACCAAGACGGCGAACAGAAACTCCGGCTTCTCGCGCCGTGCCAGCTCGTACAGTTCCTGGGTCATCAGGTCGCGGCCGATCTCCTGGCCGCGCGTGTAGAAGTCGTAGTGGCGCATCTCCCAGCCCTGCCGCCGGCACCAGGAGTGCAGCGACGGGTGGAAGTTGCGGTGTTCGTAGGACAGGCCCCGCGTTTTGTCGCCGTAGTCGTATTTCGCGCCCACGTAGAGCAGTTTGTGCGTCATTGCTGGCTCCCCGTTGTTTGGAAATAGAAGTGCAGGTTGGCGAGGCTTGGGTGATCGGCGTCGATCTCACTCCCGTCCTCATAGTAGCGCGCGGCGGTTGCCGGGTCGGAGGCCGCGAGACACGCCAGCGCCGCTTCCGCGTAGAGGGGGACGTTTCCGCAGTCCTGGTCGATCAGGGACTGGACCAGGGCGGCGTCGCGATGCTTGACCGCCTCGACGTGGTGGCCGACCGTGAACTGCGGCATCGGGTGGCGCTCGTCGAGCGCGAACAGGTAGCGCGGCAGCGTTTCGCCGAAGAACTGCTGCAGGGCGTCGGCGTCGCCGCCGTGGAGGTGCCGGTGTTCCGGCAGCGTCCACGCGACGCGGGCGCACTCCTGCGCCAAGTGTTTGAAGAAGCCGCCGTTCGGCGTGATCTCGCGCACGTCCAGGCCGAACCCTGTGCCGAACTGCTGATACCAGCCCGGCGTGTACCCGCCGTAGTAGTGAAAGGGGAGCTGGTGCAGGCCCGACCCCAGGGGGGCGGAGACCAGCAGCCGCCCGCCCGGTCGCAGCAGCCGCGCCATCTCGCGCAGCGCCTCGATGGGTTCGGGGACGTGTTCGAGCACCTCGGTGCAGAGGATGACGTCGAAGTGTCCGTCCGGCGCGGGGATGCGTTTCACGTCCGAGACGTAGTCGATCTGCCCGTACTGCGCCGTGCCGCCCAGTTTGACGCCTTCGTACTGCATGAAGTCGTGCGTGCGGTAGTCGCAGTGGGCGAACAGCGGACGGTAGGGGCAGGTCCCCGCGCCCACGTCCAGCACGCGCGACCCGGCGGGGACGGTGGCGGCTTTGGCCGCCATCCATCGGTCCCGCTCGCGCTGGTTGAACCCGTGGATCTCGGGCAGCGGGAGCGTCGAGGCGCCCTGCTGCAAGGCCGCGACGGTCTGCGGCGGGACCGACATCGCGGGAGCCTGGAAGCCCTGGCGCTCGGGGGTGTCGGCGCCGAGGGCGGCGCGGAGCTGCCGACGCCAGACCTCAAAAGTGGGTCGCTCCAGAGGAGACACCGTGCTTTCCCACAGGAGGGCATCTGCGGCGGCGAGTTGGTCCGCCTGGCTGCGCTCATTCTGCTTCCAGGCGACCGCCGTCACGTTCGACAGGAACGGCTCGTGCGGCCAGGACTGCGAGTCGGTCTGGACCGAGGAAAAGCCGAGCGCTTCCAGCGTATGAACGTACCGCTCGGGGAACCAGTGGTCGGTGTGATAGGCCCAGCCCGCCGCCTGGTCGCCGGCGAGGTGGCGCACGACGCCCATCTTGGTCCCGAAGGACGCCGCCGAGGTCAGCGTCTGCGCGCTGCCCATCAGGTCGGGCGTCTCGATGTGCAGCTTGCCGCCCGGCTTCAGCCAGCGGTGCCAGCGGATCAGCATCGCCAGCGCCGTGACGCGGTTGAAATGCTCGAAGACGTGGTGCAGCCGGATCTCGTCCACGGAGGACGGGGGGAGGTCCAGCGTCATGATGTCGGCGCACAGGTCGGGCCGGACGGTCATGACGTTGTGCTCGGACGGGGGATGGTCCACGTTCACGTAGCCCGGCAGCCTCTTCTCGCCGCAGCCCAGGTGCAGGCGCAGGGGATGGCCGGGGTGCCACAGTCCGGTGCTCCGAAGCGGGTCAAGGCCGGAGGCGGGGTCCAGCGGCGTCGCGCATCGCGCATAGATGTCTCCCCAGAGAAGAGAGTCCGAGGATCGGCGGAGCGCCGCCAGGAGCGTCCCCGAGGGGACCCATTCAGCGAGGGCAAGTCGCTCTTCCTCGCCAAGTGTCACGTTATACTCCTGGTATCCCAGTGAGTCGAGGTATCGGACGCACCGCTCCGCATCGTCAAAGCCTTCGCGCGTGAACTCGACGGAGACGCAGGGGATGAGAGACTTCAGGCCGCTTAACACCTCATACTCGTACCCCTCCACATCGATTTTGCAGAACGCGGGACGGCCGAACTCTTGGATCATGGCCTCCAGTGTCGTTACCGTCACGTCCACCTCGTAATCCCATCGGTAATCCGAGAACCGGCCCGTCTTCCAACGGTCTGAGAAGGTACTGATCGTGTCGGCCTGGCTGCAGATCGAGAGCGTCATCATGCCTTCCTGGGCGGAGAGGCCTTTCTCGACGACGAGTATTCCAGACGTCTGTGCATACGTCCGGCGGATGGCCTCCGCGCAATGCGGCTGCGGCTCGAAACAGACGACCCGTCCTGCACCGTGTTGGAGGAACGTTGCTGCCTTCGTTCCGATATTCGCGCCGACATCAAAGACGAGCGCTCCGGGCGTGAATAGGCTGTCATAGAAGAGGCCGCGTTCGGCGATCGCTGGGGTCCGGGCGCCGTCATGGACGTCCCCCGCCGTCGCCCCTGAGTTGGCGTCTCGTGTCGCTCTGTTCATGGTTGACTGGTTTCCTAAACACTGCCTCGCCTGTCGGGACACGACGTCCCGGCGGAGGTATTCAGCGGGTTTGTGCCGGTGCGCGGCACTTCTGACAACAATCTTCGGCAATACCTGGTAATTTCTTCAGGTCCTTTGCCGTAGTCAATCCAGAGGGGCTTCGTTGACAATTAGGAGGGGTTACGGTATAGTGAAGGGGATGGAAGAACCAAGTCCCACGCTCCACAGGGCGCCGGCGGCGGACCCGCTCCCGGTCGCGCTGGACCCGGATATGCGCGTGGAGGATGCCCTGGAACTGCTCCGCCGCGTGCCGGGCGTGGCGATGCCGGTGCGCCGGCCCGAGAACGGCGAGGTGCTGGGCGTGCTGTCGCGCGGCGTCTCGTTTCTCCCCCCGCCGGCGCCGCCCCGGTTGGGCGGGCTGGCGCCCCCCCGGGGCGGGTGGTTGGCCGCCGGGGGGTGGGGGGGCGGGGCGGGGGGGCGCCCCGCGGC
>CAXUCQ010000155.1:0-6797 GCA_964249295.1 uncultured Armatimonadales bacterium
GAGGTCTTCGGGAGGGACGCCCGCCGTGCTGGTTTCGAGGACTTCGATGAGGCTGTCGTATGCCCCGGAGGGCATTACTTCGTATATGCCGGGGTGGCCGGTGTTGAGGGACAGGATGAGCGCGCCGCCGCTGCGCTTGACGCTGAAGAAGGCGGTGGTGTCGCGGTCGGCGGCAGGTGACGCTGAGACGGGGAGATGAGGCGCAGGGGTGTCAGTCCCCGCGCCCTGTTTTAACTCCCGCTGATTTGTTTTTCAACGATGGTGGTAAGGCCGTTGAGGGCGGCTATGCCGTTAGCCACATCCACGGTCTTTCCGTCAGCCGTCTTCTTTTCGAGGCGGACGTTGCCCGGCCCGAGTACGGTCAGCACGAAGCGCCCATCTTGATCGGCTGCTTCAAACCGCTTGATGTCGCCCTTGCGGAACACGCGGGGCTGAGACGATGTGCGCCCCCCCACTCGTGGTTGGCTGCCTTGGATGCGCAAAACGACTGGGCGACTAAACGGCTGCGCGCCCCATCGGAGTTTCCCCTCCGCTGTCTTAAAAGTGGCATCGAGAGCAAAGTCTACCTGCCGGGCAACGGAAGGTTCTAGCTCAATCTGGACGCCCTGTTTCCGCACATCAACCATGTTCCGTCCCCTTTCTGAGTCAACCGCGCCTGACTGCGTCCCGCACTTCTTCAATCAGACGGTTGACTTCCCCGTACAGCGTCTGCAAACTGCCGGGCGCGATGCGCGATTTTTTGCAGTCCGAAGCCTGCGCGATCATTGCCTTCAAAGACCGTCGTGCATCCTTGTCCATGTACGGACGGAGTGTGTTCAGAAGTCCCTCAGTTTTCCCCGCGATTCGAATCCTGTCCACGTCGCTGCTGTCGGGCGCTAACAGGATAACCATCTCGTTCGCGACGGCCTCCAGAGAGGCGAGTATCTCCGGCAGTCGGGCGCGGCGTTGAACCTCCATCACGATCCGGCGGGAAGTGAGTCCGACATAGACCGTGATCCAGAAACCGATGAAACTGACCCAGTCACGAGGCCACAACTCGTCAGGCCACTTGGACAGTGTGCTCCACAGGTGGGCCATCATGCCTTGATTATACCATGACTCGGTGACCTGCTCTTGCGGGACCACGGCGAACAGAATGCTGTGATTGACACGGCCACTGCCCCCCGTATCGCTGCACAGGCACGACTGAATGGCGGATGGGTAAGAATGCCCCTGCCGAAACGGTCTGCTCAGTCGTTATCGTCGCCGGCCAGGAAGTCTCGGGCGACGCGGCCCCAGTCGTCGCGGGCGTTCTGGGCGGCCTGGCGGCGCTGGCCCTCGGGCAGCTCGTCCTCGTATCTGGCCCAGGCGATGAGCAGGGTCTTGAGGCCGTCGCGGGCGCTTGCGAGTCGGGCGCGGAGGTCTTCGGGAGGGACGCCCGCCGTGCTGGTTTCGAGGACTTCGATGAGGCTGCCATAGACGGGGTGGCCGGTGTTGAGGGTGAGGATGATGGCTCCGGTCCCGCGATTCTTGATCTGGAAGAAGGCGGCGCTGCCGAGGTCGGCGGAGACGAACTGGTATTTGACATTGTCCGAGACGATGCGGGCCGAGAGGGCGTCGGCGTAGGAAGTGGGCAGGCCGAGGGCGGCGACGGTCTGGGCGATGTTGGCGCGGCGGGCGTCGTCGGGGAGGCTCTCGTCGCGGTCGCTCTGGCCGACGTGGCCCTGGTCGCGGCGCTCGTTGGTGCGGGCGGTCGCTTCCTCCTCGGCGGCCTCGGCGGGGATGCCCCTGCCCTGGCTGAGCGCCCCGGCGGTCTGTGCCTTGATGTCGGCGCGCATCCGCTTGACGGCGTTGGCGACGTCGTTGACGATGGACAGCAGGGGGCCGCGCGGGTCTTCGCTGTCTTTCATCTCGCGCAGGACGGCGTTGAGGGTGGTGCCTTTCAGGAGAATGTCGATGTCGGTCTTGGCGAGGAGCTTCGCGCAACTTCGTTAGCGGCGAAGTTGCGGGCGGACTGCTTGTTGTTGGTGACGCCGAACAGGTCGTCGAGGGCGGGCGGGAAGTCGATCTCGACGCCCCACCAGCGCTCGCGGGGGTCGTACTGGATGACCAGGCCCTGGTCCAGTTCGAGTTCGCGCCCGGCACGGACGACGGAGACGCCGACGTTGTTCTTGGCGTGTTTGCCGTAGGGGGTCGCACCGGCATTAGGGGCGTTGCGGGCCTCGGGCTTGGCGAGGGAGTAGCGGACGGTGACGGGGTGTGTCTGTCCCCGGAACTCGACGTGGTAGGTCTTGGCGCTGTGTTCGCCGCCCCACGGCTCGAACAGGGGCGTGTCGTCGAAGGGCGCGGGGCAGGAGGTGTCGGCCATGAGGTAGCCGGGGTCGTTGGGCAGGGCGTCCATGCCTTCAAGGTCATCGGGAGTGTCGGTGTTGAAGGCGGTGAGCTTGATCGTGACTTTGCCGCTGTCCAGCCACTGCCGGTACATCCGCCCGACGACGGACTCAGTGTTGTCGATGATGGCGCGTGTGGTGCGCCACAGGCATCGGTCGAGATTGTATCTGCGTCTGTTTTCTTCTCTAATGTTCCTCTTCTTCTTGGGAGAACAGCAGATCGGTTGCATCTACCTGGGCTGGATCAGCGTTATTTATCCACTTCGGCTTGATAATAGGCACCGTACAACCTGGGAGTCTGCCGTTCTTTTTAAGAAGTGGACCATCGTAGGTATGCATGGCAATAATACCAGGAGTTATGCAGGCTGTTGCAAGGTGAACAGCATCCTTGCCTTTGACACCAGGGAACACTCTTAGTATCTCGCGTGCTTTTTTGCTAACGCGCCGATCAACGGGGATTAGGCGGATGAAGTCGTTCTCAAAAAAGTCTTCAATAATCCGCTCCTGCTCATCGTCATCTTCAGTATCCGAAACCATTGCCACTTCGGCCATTGTGAACGCCGAGGTAACAATCAAAAGGTTTCCTTGCTCCGCCGATTTGGTGATGTGCTCTAGAATTAAGATATGTTCGGGAACGCGCTTCAGCCGGTAGATGAAGGTCATGCTGTCCCAGTACACACGATCACTCGGCATGAGAAAAACTCCCGCTCAGATCGAGATCAAAACCACCACTCATATCAAAGTTTATGCCTTCAAGGTCATCAAACTGGGGTAGTTCCTCACGTCTTCGTAACCTCTGAATCTGCTCGACGCGGACAGACATAGGTTGCCCAGAAGCAGAATACCGTGTCTCTCCAAACACAGAAACACGCTCGCCAAAAAGATTGTTCTTTAACTCAGCCAAGAGTTCATCAGTGAATGAACACGCAACATAGCCATAAATTTCATCTTCAATGCGAAAGGTTTGTCGCCCTCGAATTGAGATGGACGCCAACCTACCCTCGAACGTGCCGTAATCCACATAGGACTTGGCTAGCAGTCGGTCTACATTGGCCGCAAGTTTCTGTGAAAGTAGGAGTGGCTGTGAGTACGGCGTGAATATCTCAATGGCACGAATGCCATCATTAAGGACGTTGACAACTCTACGCGCTGAGGAAAGTGTTCTTTCCCTAAAATAACGTGGCACTGTCTCGTCGCTCTCTTGGATTTCTCGCAAGCCACGGGTGCAAGCCACTAATATTTCCCTGCTGTTATCTACTGTGTTGTCAGCATCAGAGACGCTGGACGGCGCGAGGTCTAACAGAAGTGGACTGTTCATAGACACACGGCTAATATCCCAGCGTAGAGTCGGACGGTTCTCTTCTGAAACTGCTGCGTCAACATCACGCAAAATTTTGACTATGTTAAAGACTACAGCAAGAAACGATGGGGCAGGGATGGTGTCATCCCGGCCTGTTATTTTGATGCTTAGTTGATCCTGTTGCATTTGTCCAGACCTTGCTTGTCTACTGTGGCCTGTTGGAACGATTCCGACATTGTACCACAACTTTTATGGTCAGAAACATTATGCCACATTTAACGCGAAAAGCAAACATATGTTTGACATCCGTTCAATGGTAGGGTAAATTACATTATGCTACAACTTCAATTCGGCCACTATTTTTTAGTGAGAGTTACTTTAAGAACTTGGTATCGCGGTGCCAAGCTAAAGCAATATGGTCTGGAGCATAAATAATTTCGGACGGCAGACGAAGGGGGGTATTGTCTGTGACGTATGTCGAGCCATTTTGCAAGTGTGGTGAAACAACAATCCTGTAGTTATCTGCTACTGTGAACCACCCAGCGTCAAAACCCCAGTGATGATTTTTACAGAACGCAATGCCGTTGCGCGGGTCGTCGTTGTGGAACTGGCCAAAGGGCATAATATGGGCGGCGTCAACGATGCCGCTGCCCTTGCTGGTGTAGACGGAGAGAGCGCAGACGGCACAAGCAGAGTCATACAGGTTGCGGATGACTCGCGGGAAAAGCCCGTTTCGGATGTAGTAGCCGTCGTCATCTTTGCGTTCACGAGTCTGGTTGGGCCGGAACTTGCTCTGCGCGCCTGCTTTGAGTTTTTCGGCCTCGTAGTTGATGGGGTCAGGCGTGAGCAGCGGCTGTGCTTCGGCAGGGGTGAGGCCGAAGTAATGGCCGAGCAGGAAGTTCCGCAGTTCGTTGAGCGCCGCTGAGTCTTGCAGCAGCAGCCACAGGTCGGGCGCGAACCGTCCGCCGTCTACCTTTTCTTGCAACTGATTGAGCGTGAACGGCTCCCCGGCCTCTTTGGACGTGACAGACACGCCATCTTTCACCAGTTCCCAGAACCCATCTTGAAGCAAGTAGCGGAACGGGTAAACCATGCGCTCACGCCAGCCGGGTTGGGCCAGTGCGCGCCAGTTGTCCCGGAAGGCGGCGACCAGTTCCACCGTGATCGGCACAAAGTTGGTCGTGATGTGGCCGCGCTCAATCTCATCCAGCAAGGACAGCAGCAGGATGGGCTTGTGGGGCGCGGCCCCTTTGTCTTTGTGGGAGTTCCGGTGCAGGTTGCCGAATAAGTTCAGGTACTTGCTCAGGGCTTGAATGTCCATGTGGGCTTGCCGCCGGGCGCGAGGTCACAGGTTGCAGATCATACAAGGCGCGGTGTCGTCGTCATCGTCCAGCACGTCCTCGAAAACGTCGGCGAGGCGTTTGGACTTGTTGCGGCTCCCGGCCTCCGCCAGCGCCTTGACGTGCGCGGCTTTGATCTGGGCCAGTCGTTCCGGCTGTTCCAGTTGGATCAGGCTTTCGCTCTGCGACCAGGTGTAGCTCTTCGGCTGGCCGGTCGTCGAGTCGTTCTCGACCTTCTCGTAAGCCTTGGCCTTCTCGTACAGGTCGGGGTGACGCTCTTTCAGCCCCGCCCATTCGGCCTTGCGCTGGAAGAAGCAGAAGTAGCAGCCGGAGCGGGTGCGCCACTCGTAATACTTGGGCAGGCCGACGCCGGCATCGTCGAGGATGCGGCCCACGTCGTCTTTGGCGATGCCGGCCTCTTTGAACGGGTACACGGCCCCGATGTTGTCTTTGTGGGAGATGTAGCCGTCGCGGTCTTCGTCGGCGCGGATGGCGACGTAGGACTTGATGGGGCGGGCGCCGAACTCGCGGTCGAGCCATTCCTCGAACGGCTTTAGTTTCAACTGCGCCGTACACCAGCGCATGTTCGGCCCCGGCAGGTAGTTGTTGTAGATCTTCAGGTAATGGTCAAACCGCCGGTCGGGGTTGAGCCGCGTGATCGTCTTGCCGAGGTAGGTTTCCAGGACGCCGAGGTAGTCATAGGTCTCCGGCAGTTCTTCGCCCGTGTCGCAGAAGTAGTAGTGCATGTCTGCGACCCGGTCACGCATGTACACGGCCAATGCCGCGCTGTCCTTGCCGCCGGAGATGCCCAGGACGTGAACTGTCTCGCTTGCGGGCGTGTTCATGGCTCACCAGTTCGGGCCTGACCTGGGAACTTCCTGCGCGACTTGGGCCTACGGTTGTGTTGCTGATGGAACGCAGGGGCTTGACATATCAAGCCCAATAATCTATGCAGGACGTCTACTGCTAACCGCGCCCTGGTATTATCATCGCCTGCCGAATCTGTTCCGCTAACTCTGCCGCGTTGTATTGAGCCTTCGCGGGGATGTGTAAGATGGGCAATCGTGCCGCCGCCATTGCTCGGTTCACGAACTTATCCCGTGCCTGACGATTCGGTTCTAAGTGACTCCTGTCGTCCAGTTCCACCGCGACTAGTGGCTGCAGCGTCTCGGCATCGCAGAGGATAAAGTCGATATGTTTCTGGCTGATGCGCCAGAGACTGGCTTTGTCATAGAATGGGTGAGTCAACACGTCCGCGATGCGAACCTTGGTGGCGATCATTAGACCGACTTTGGAGTCAGCACCGGCCTTCTGTGACGCTTCACACAGCGTCCGGTAGAAGCGAAGCTCAGCCTGCGTCAAAAGACTGCGTTTCAATGAATACTGCGTTGGCGCATTTGCCAAGTCCATGCTTTTCACTGCCGAGCGCCGATCCTGTGAGAGTTGAAAGCGCAACAGGAGTTGGCGAAGCGACGGGTTTCGTGAGGCCGGCCCCAGCGGCAGGGGCGGACGTCGAAGAAGCGGAGGGTGCCGGTCTCGTAGGAGTGGCGGCGGGCGACGACGGGGGCGCTGCGGACGGCGTGTTCGGCCATCTCCTGCAGGGCCTGGGTGTCGCCCTGTTCAGGGTGCAGGGCGGCGTATTCCAGGAACTTGCCCATCTCGTCCAGGATGACCAGGACGCCTGCTCGATGGGGCTCGGCCGCGGCTTCCATCAACCGCTGGATCACGTCTGCCGGCGCTTGCCGAGGACGACCCCGCCTTGCGGGCATCGCCGCGTCGAGGGCCGCG
>CAXUCQ010000156.1:0-6783 GCA_964249295.1 uncultured Armatimonadales bacterium
CCCCCAACTCTGCGGGAGCAAGAGCCTTGTCTCTGCCGCCCGTTCCGTCAACCAGCGTCTTGGCTCCCCCAGAATTGGGGGCGGGGGGGGCCTCTCTCCAGATCGGCGACCGGGTCGCCATGCTGTCGGGCCACGCCTACGCTGAGTACGACGTCGCGCCCGCGCAGGCCGTCGTCAGGTTGCCGGACGCGCTGAACGGCAGGCCCTTCCCCGGTGAGCCGCTGGGGTGCGCGGTCAACATCTTCCGGCGCAGCGGCATTGGGCCAGGCCAGACAGTCGCCATCGTCGGCATCGGCTTCCTGGGCGCGCTGCTGACCCGTCTGGCGTCCCAGGCCGGGGCGCGCGTGATCGCCGTCTCCCGCCGCCCGTTCTCGCTGGAAGTCGCACAGCGCCAAGGGGCGGCGGAAACGATCCTCATGCTCGACCACTGGCAGATCATCGAGCGGGTCAAAGAATTGACGCACGGCGCGCTCTGCGATGTCGTCGTCGAAGCCGTCGGCAAGCAATGGCCGCTCGACCTGTCCGGCGAACTCGTCCGCGAGATGGGCCGCCTGGTCATCGCCGGCTACCACCAGGACGGCCCGCGCCAGGTCAACATGCAGCAGTGGAACTGGAAGGGCCTGGACGTCATCAACGCCCATGAGCGCGAGGAAGCCGTCTACGTCCGAGGCATCCGCGACGCCGCCGACGCCGTCGCCTCCGGCGTTCTCGACCCCACCCCGCTGATGACGCATTCGTTGCCGCTGGAACGGCTCGGCGACGCCCTCGACGCCACCCGCGACCGCCCCGACGGCTTCCTCAAAGCCCTGGTGACACTGTCCTGATGCACATACTCATGACGGCGGACACGGTCGGCGGAGTCTGGACCTACGCCCTGGAACTGGCGCGGGCGCTGGAAACTCACGGCGTCCACATCACCCTCGCCACGATGGGCGCACCGCTCCGGCCAGCGCAGTGGGAGGAGGCGCGGGCGCTCCCCAGCCTTGACATCCACGAGAGCGGCTTCAAACTGGAATGGATGGATGACCCCTGGGACGACGTGCGCGCGGCGGGCCGGTGGCTGCTCAGGTTGGCCGACCGGGTCCGGCCCGACGTAGTTCACCTGAACGGCTACGCCCACGCCGCGCTGCCGTGGAATGCGCCGACACTCGTCGTCGCCCATTCGTGCGTCGTCTCCTGGTGGCGGGCCGTCAAAGGCGAGGCCGCGCCGCGCCGATGGGACTGCTACCGGCGCCACGTCACCCAGGGGCTGCAAACCGCGACCCTGGTCGCCGCCCCGACACAGGCGATGCTTGACGCCCTTTTCAACGGCTATGGCCCGCTCCCGGCCACCACGGTGATCCCCAATGGTCGGGATGAAGCGCTATTCATGCCCGCCGCCAAAGACCCGTTCATCCTCAGCGCGGGGCGACTGTGGGACGAGGCGAAAAACGTGGCGATGCTGGACCGTGCCGCCGCGCGCCTGCCCTGGCCCGTTTATGTCGCGGGCGACGCGGCCCACCCCGGCGGAGGCGTCATCACCACACGAGGCGTCCGCCTGCTGGGAGCGCTGCCCCCGTCGGAACTAGCCGTCTGGCTGTCCCGCGCCGCCATCTACGCCCTGCCCGCGCGTTACGAGCCGTTCGGCCTCAGCGCCCTCGAAGCGGCATTTGCGGGCTGCGCGCTCGTGCTGGGCGACATCCCGAGCCTGCGCGAAGTCTGGGGCGACGCCGCACTCTACGTGCCGCCCGACGACGCCGACGCCCTCCGCGGCGCGCTCTGCGCACTAATGGCCGCGCCCGAGCGCCGCACAGAGATGGCGTCCCGCGCCCGCGCCCGCGCCGACCGCTACACGCCCGCGCACATGGCCGACGGCTACCGGGCGGCATATGCCAATCTGATGTAGGGGCATGACACGTCATGCCCTTTCTGTTCATGCCCCGCGGGAGAAGTCCGTTTGCGAATCGTCCTGTTCACCCACTCGCTGCTGTCCGACTGGAACCACGGCAACGCCCACTTCCTGCGCGGCATCGTCACCGAACTGCAGATGCGCGGCCATGACGTGCGCGTGTACGAGCCGCGCGACAACTGGAGCCTGAGCCACTTCAAGGCCGAACCTAACGGCGAGGAAGCACTGGCCGGTTTTTATCACACCTACCCTACGCTCAGCAGCACGGCTTACGACATGGAGAGCTTCGACGCGCACGGAGCAGTGCGTGGGGCGGACCTCGTCATCGTCCACGAATGGAATGACCATGAGCTGGTGAAGATCATCGGTTCAATCCGCGCCCTCTTTGGCGGCTTCAAGCTGTTGTTCCACGACACCCACCACCGCGCCGTCACCCAGCGCGACAGCATGGCCGCCTATGACCTGTCCCACTACGACGGCGTCCTGGCCTTCGGCGGCGTCATCCGCGACCTGTACCTCAGCGAAGGCTGGGCCAAGCGTGCCTGGACCTGGCACGAGGCCGCCGACACGCGCGTGTTCCACCCCATTCCCGGCACGCCCAAGACCGGCGACCTGGTCTGGATCGGCAACTGGGGCGACGACGAGCGCACCGCCGAACTCCACGAATTTATGCTGGGGCCTGTCAAAGCCCTCGGGCTGATCGCCACGGTCTACGGCGTCCGCTACCCCCCCGAGGCCCAGCGCGCCCTGGCCGACGCCGGCATCGCCTACGGCGGCTGGCTGCCCAACCACCAGGCCCCGCAGGTGTTCGCCCGGCACCGGGTCACGGTCCACGTCCCGCGCCGCCCCTACACCCAGGCGCTGCCGGGCATCCCGACCATCCGCGTCTTCGAGGCGCTCGCCTGCGGCATCCCGCTCGTGTCCGCGCCCTGGGACGACGCCGAAGGGTTGTTCACGCCCGGCGAGGACTTTCTGACGGCCCAGAACGGCGCCGAGATGCAGCGCCAGCTGCAGCGCCTGCTCTCCGAGCCGGCGGAGGCCGAACGCCTGGCCGAGCGCGGCCTCCAGACCATCCTCGCCCGCCACACCTGCGCGCACCGCGTCGAGGAACTGCTGCACATCTACGCCGAACTGGAGTCGCACCGATGAACATCGCCTTTTTCGGCTCCAGCCTCGTGTCGGCCTATTGGAACGGGGCCGCGACCTACTACCGGGGCATGATCCGCGCCCTGCACGAACGCGGCCACGCCGTCACGTTCTATGAGCCGGACGCCTACGAGCGCCAGCAGCACCGTGACATGGACGACCCCGACTGGGCCAGGGTCGTCGTCTACCCCGGCGAGGGCGAAGCCGGCGTCCGCGCCGCCCTGCGCGACGCCGCCGGGGCCGACCTGGTCGTCAAGGCCAGCGGCGTCGGCGTCTTCGACGCGCTCTTGGAGGCCGAAGTGTTGGGCCTCCAATCGCCCGCCACGCGGGTGGCGTTCTGGGACGTGGACGCGCCCGCCACGCGGGACCGCGTGCAGAACGACCCCGCCGACCCGTTCCGCGCGCTGATTCCCCGCTTCGACGTCTTCTTTACCTAGGGCGGGGGCGCCCCCGTTATCTACGCCTACCGCGCGCTCGGCGCGCGCCGCTGCGTCCCCATCTACAACGCCCTGGACCCGGCGACGCACTTCCCCGCCCCGCCCGACGAACGCTTCACGGCGGACCTCGGCTTCCTCGGCAACCGCCTGCCCGACCGCGAGGCGCGCGTCGAAGACTTCTTCCTCCAGGCCGCCCAATCGCTTCCCGACAAGACGTTCCTGCTCGGCGGCTCCGGCTGGGGCGACAAAAGTCTGCCGCCCAACGTCCAATACGTCGGCCACGTCTACACGCGCGACCACAACGCCTTCCACCGGACGCCCCTCGCCGCCCTGAACATCAGCCGCGACTCGATGGCCCGCTACGGCTTTTCCCCCGCCACCCGCGTCTTCGAGGCCGCCGGCGCGGGCGCCTGTCTCATCACCGACCACTGGCAAGGCATCGAAGAGTTCTTCACGCCCGACGAAGAGATCCTCGTCGCCCGCGACGGGGCCGAGGTCGCCGCCATCATAGGCTCTTTGACCCCCGAACGCGCCCGAAACATCGGCGACGCCGCCCTGCGCCGCGTCCTCACCGACCACACCTACGCCCACCGTGCCGCCCAGCTCGAGGCGCTGCTGGAAGAAGACCGATGAACATCGTCATCCTCGGCCTGTCCATCACCTCGTCGTGGGGCAACGGCCACGCGACCACCTTCCGCGGACTGGTGCGTGAACTCGACGCTCTCGGCCACGACGTCCTCTTTCTAGAGCGCGACGTCCCCTGGTACGCGCAGAACCGCGACCTTTCCTAAACTGAGTACGGGCGCACCGAACTCTACGCCGACCTGGCCGACCTGCGCTCCCGGTTCGCCGCCGACGTGCAGAGGGCCGACGCCGTCATCGTCGGCTCCTACGTCCCGGACGGAGTCGCCGTCGGGGACTGGGCGACGCGCACGGCCCAGGGCATCACCGCGTTCTATGACATCGACACCCCCGTGACCCTGGCGAAACTGGCGCGCGGCGACTTCGAGTATCTCACCCCCGGCCTCATCCCGCGCTACGGCGTTTACCTGTCGTTCAGCGGCGGCCCGACTCTGCACACGCTCGAACGGCAGTACGGCTCCCCCCGCGCCCATCCCCTGTACTGCTCCGTGGACCCGTCGCTGTACTACCCGGAAGCGCTCCCAGCAGTCTGGGACCTCGGCTACATGGGGACCTACAGCGACGACCGCCAGCCCCCGCTGGAGCGCCTGATGCTCGACGCCGCCCGCGCGTGGCTTCAGGGCCGCTTCGTCGTCGCCGGCCCGCTCTACCCGGACGCGCTCGCCTGGCCCGCCAACACCGAGCGCATCGAACACCTGCCCCCCGCCGAGCACCGCGCCTGGTACGGCGCCCAGCGCTGGACGCTCAACGTCACGCGCGCCGACATGATCGCCGCCGGCTGGTCCCCCAGCGTCCGCCTGTTCGAAGCCGCCGCCTGCGGCGTCCCCATCCTCAGCGACGCCTGGCCCGGCCTCGGCGACTTCTTCGCCCTGGGCCGCGAGCTGCTGGTGACGCGCAGCGCCGCAGAAACACTGTCGATCCTGCAAAACATTGGCGAGGACGAGCGCCGCGCCATCGCCGCCGCCGCCCGCGCGCGCGTCCTTTCCCACCACACCGCCGCGCACCGGGCCAAAGAACTGCTCGACTACTTAGCCCAGGGCTGAACCCCTGAGCCACCTGGGGCGGATTGCCCGCAGAGTAGGGGCGCAGAAGTCACCGTCATCTTTCCTCGCCCGCGCAGGCGGGCAGTCTGCTCTTTGGCAGCCCAGGACTTCAGTCCTGGGGCCTGTCTTTCTTCCCGTCCTGCGCCAGCAGGTCTTCGCGGGGCGGGCTGAACGTGTCCAGCACGCGCGCCGTTTCCAACACGTCCACGGCATGAGGCACGTTGCCGCCCAGATACAGCGACTCGCCCGCGCCCAGCTCCTGAGCCTCGCCCGCCACGATGAACCGCAGACGCCCTTCAACGACGTGCGCGATCTGCTCGTGCGGATGACGATGCTCCGGCAGGCGGCTGCCGCGCTGCAGCTCCACTTCCATCTGCATCATGTGCGGGCCGTGGACCAGCGTCCGCCGCCGCACGCCGTCCGCCATCGGCACCCAGCCCGCGCCGCTGCCTCCGTCACGAGAACGCATAAGTCTCCGCCTTTCTCTCCAAACCCCCGGCGCTCCGGGTACAATGCGGCATGGTCGCCGTCTTGCGCTTCTTCCGGGGCATCAATCTGCTCCTGGTCTTCATCCCCGTCTCCGTCGCGCTCCACTTCACGCCGCACATGAACCCGCTCTGGGTCTTCGCGGCGTCCGCGCTCGCCATCGTCCCCCTCGCGGGCTTGATGGGGACGGCGACTGAGGAGATGTCCAAGCACCTGGGGGCCAACTGGGGCGGGCTGCTCAACGCGACGTTCGGCAACGCGACCGAACTCATCATCGGCCTCTTCGCCCTGCACGAAGGCGGGCATCTGCTCGACCTGGTCCGGGCGTCCATCGTCGGCTCGATCATCGGCAACATCCTGCTCGTGCTGGGCGCGAGCATCCTGGCCGGCGGGCTGAAACACAAAATACAGACGTTCAACCAAGATCTGGCCGAGTCGCAGGCGATCAACCTGCTGCTGGCCGCCCTGTCCCTGGCGATCCCGGCCATCTTCGTCGAGTCCTTCCACCGCAGCAAAAGCGCGGCCAACCCGGATGTCGAACACCTGTCGCTCTGGGTCGCGGGCATCCTGCTCGTGGTCTACGTCGCCTCGCTCTGGTTCTCTCTGAAGACCCACGACACGTTCGTCGGGCGCGACTGCGAGGACGAGGCCGAGGACGACCCGCCGCACTGGAAGAAGCGCATCGCCATGGCCGTGCTGGCGGCGGCCACCGTCCTGGTCGCCGTCGAGAGCGAGTTCCTGGTCAAGAGCGTCGAGGGCGCGGCCCGCGCGCTTGGCGTCAACGACGTCTTCATCGGCATCATCATCGTGGCGATCATCGGCAACGCCGCCGAGCACGCGACGGCGGTCTGGATGGCTCTGAAGAACAAGATGGACATCACGATGAACATCGCCATCGGATCGTCCATCCAGATCGCGATGTTCGTCGCGCCCGTCCTGGTGTTCGCGAGTCTGCTGCTCGGTCATCCGATGACGTTTATCTTCAGCGTGCCGGAGCTGACCGCGGTCGCGTTCAGCGTCGTGATCGCCGCCTTTATCGCGGGCGACGGCAAATCGCACTGGCTGGAAGGCGCGCAGCTCCTCGCCGCCTACGCCATCATCGCCCTGGCCTTCTTCTTCCTTCCGCCGTAGAAGGGCGGGC
>CAXUCQ010000157.1:0-6749 GCA_964249295.1 uncultured Armatimonadales bacterium
GCCTCGGGCCACCGACACGTCGGGAACATTCTCATCGGCGCGGGCAAGACGCACCGGCTTTTCCTCACGCACCTTCAGGTCGCGCGGCAGCGCGGCGCGCAGGCAGTCGGCCAGGTACTCGGCCAGATTCGCGTGCAGAGCCGACACAGGCATGTGCTCGATGATCCTCCCCCGCACCAGTTCCAGGCGGCGCCCCAATCCGAGCGCGCCGGACTCGCAGGCGCGCTCAAAGTCGTCCGCCGTCCAGAGGTACGGGCGGGGGGCGGACTCGCCGCCCCCCGCCTCACGGCTGAAGCCCGGCTCCGTCAGGGCGGTTGTCATGGCCTCGTCCTCATCGGTTCAGCAGGGTGCCGACGTACTTCAAGAGTTCGTTGGCGGACTCTTCCGTGTAGCCCTGGTCCGTGACCAGGCGGTCCACGACGTCGTTGATGCGGCGCAGCTGCTCCTGGTCGGGCGTCTTGGAGCTGGTCGTGATCTTGACGATGTCTTTGAGGTCGGAGAACAGCTTCTTCTCCAGGGCTTCCTTCAGGCGCTCGTCGCTGCCGACGCCGAACGCGCCGCCGCGCCGCGAAACGCTGGCGACCGACCGCATGATGCCCTCGCGGAACTCGCGCTTGGCGTTCTCGCTGACGCCGATCTGCTCCTCGATAGAGCGCATCAGGCGCTCGTCGGGATCGACGTCGTCGCTGGTGATGGGGTCCTTGACCTTGGTGCGGTTGCAGAAGGCGTCCACGTTGTCCAGATAGTTGTCCAAGAGGGTCTTGGCCGACTCCTCATAGGAGTAGACAAAGGCGCGCTGGACTTCCTTTTTGGCGAGTTCGTCGTAGTCCTTGCGAGTCTCGTCGATGAATCCGAGCAGGCGGCGGTGTTCTTCTTCGTTGGTCGTGTGTTCCTGGAGGCCGTCGCGCAGAGAGCGCAAAACGTCGATGGGTGTGACGTAGCCCTTGCCGCCCTTGACCAGCGCGGCGGAGATGCGGTTGATGACGAAGCGGGGGGAGACGCCGCTCATGCCCTCGTCCATGAACTCCTCCTGGAGTTCGCGGATGTGCTTCTGGTCCCAGTCGCCGACCTGCTTCTCGCCGTCGTAGAGCTTCAGCTTGGTCATCAGCGACAGGCCGGACTTTTTGGACGGCTTCAGGCGGGTCAGCAGGGCGAACATGGACGCCGTGCGGAGGGTGTGCGGGGCGATGTGGACGCGGGTCAGGTCGGCCCGGTCGTCGTGCATCTGGGACTGGCCGATGAGCTTCTCGTAGATCTTGATTTCTTCGGCCAGGCGCAGGTTGTACGGGACGCGGACGACGAAGATGCGGTCGATCATCGCCTCGTTCTCTTTGTTGCCGAAGTAGGAGTTGTACTCGTACTCGTTGGTGTGGGCGAGCACGACCACGTCGGCGTAGATCAGCGCGAAGCGCGAGGCCTTGATGGTCTGCTCGCCGGCGACGGTGTTCAGCTCATACAGGAACCGCTTCTCGGCCTTGAGCATCTCGATGAACTCGATGACGCCTCGGTTGGCGATGTTCAGCTCGCCGTCGAAGTTGTAGGAGCGGGGATCGGACTCCAGCCCGTATTCGGTCAGCGCCTGGATGTTGACGCTTCCGGTGAGTTCGGCCACGTCCTGACTCTTGGGGTCGGCGGGCTTGAACGTGCCGATGCCGCGCCGCTCGCGCTCGGACAGCGTGATGCGCTCGACGGGGACGTCGTCGATCCTGCCGTTCCACTCGTGCTTGAGCTTGTAGGCGTCGACGGGGTCCAGGTCGCCCTCGATGTGGACGCCGAATTCTTTCTTGAACATCGGGCGCAGGTCTTCGGGGATGAGATGAAGCGGCTCCTCGTGCATGGGCGAGCCTTTGATGGCGTAGATGGCGCCCTCGTCGGTCTTGGAATACTTCTCCAGGCCCTTTTTCAGCAGGGTCGAGAGCGTCGACTTGCCGCCGCCGACGGGGCCGACCAGCATCAGGATGCGCTTGCGGATGTCGAGTCTGCGGGCGGCGGGGGCGAAGTATTCTTCGACCAGGTGCTGGATGGTCCGCTCCATCCCGAACAGCTCGCCCTCGAAGAACGTGTACGTCTTGGGCTTGCCCTCGCCGTTGTCCTGGATACCCGCCGAGACGATCATGTCGTACAAGCGGGCGTGGGCCAGGTCGGCGACCTTCGGGTTCTTGGCGACGACGTCCAGGTAGTCCTTGAACGTACCCTCCCAGTGGAGGGTGTCGGCGAGGGCGCGCTGCTCCTCGACTTGCTTGAGAATGTCCCAGGTGCTCATTCCGGTTCCTTTCCGAGTGCCAGAAAATCCGAGTGTGAGAAACGATCTCTCGATGCCGCCGAAGCCGGTGCCCTCCAAACACGCAAAGCCCCGGCGTCCGTAGGGTCCTACGAATCGACCGAGGCTGCGTGGGGCGCCGTGTCTTTTTGTCGTCCGCGTCCGCCGGGGGTTTGTGTCCCGGCGCGCTGCCGAACTGTGTTCTTGGAAATCCGCCTACAATGCCTCGGGATTCGTTGTGAAGGTGTTGGCTCTGGGCGTGAGACAGACGGTCATTGTCCGTGGCTTCCCCGGCTGCGGGGCGCGATGGCCCCGGCAGCGAGTGTGAACAGGTGTTCTCTGATTATACCACAGGTGCCGCCGCCCTGCCAAAAAATATTCGGCGGCGCGGCCCCCTGCTTCACTTACGACGATGGGGAGGGTTTTGTTCCGACGGGTGCGGCCTCGCCCCCGTCCGGCTCGGGCCGCAGGTGGCGCCACAGCCACAGGGCGAACAGCGCCATCAGCGCGACGCTGATGCCGAGATCGGCCTTGTGCAGCCAGAGGTGGACGCGCGTCCAGTGCCTGCCCAGCGCGACGCCTGACCAGGCGAGCAGGTAGCACCACGGCAGCGCGCCGAAGAACGTGTAGGCGCAGAACCTGGGGAAGTTCATCCGCGCGATGCCGGCCGGCAGGGAGATGAACGTCCGCACCACCGGCAGGACGCGGCTGACCAGGACGGTGACCTCGCCGTGCTTCTGGAAGAAGTCGTCGGACTTGTCCAGGTCGCGCTTGCGGATGAGCAGCCACTTGCCGTAGCGATCGAGGAAGGGCCTGCCGCCGACGTGTCCCACCCAGTAGGCCAGGATGGAGCCGAGCAGGTTGCCCAGTGCGCCGACGAAGGCCAGGACGTGCAGGCTGGGGTGGAAGCCGCCGGTCGGCGCCGTGATCTGCGCCCCGGCGAACGGCATGATGGCCTCGCTCGGGATGGGGATGCAAGCGCTCTCCAGCGCCATCAGCAGCAGAACGCCGGGGTAGCCGTGGGCGGCGATGAAGCCCGTCACCCAGGTGATGATGTGTTCGATCACGGGTTGGCGTGTTCTCCTTGCGGGAACAGGTCGTCGGTGGGCAGGGTCCAGCCCGGCACGGCAGGCCCGGCAGCGGCGAGTTCGCGGCGGCGGTAGACGGTCGGCGTCGTGGGGTCATCGGCGCGGTAGGATTTCACGACCTCGGGGCCGAGCAGGTCCACGTCCCAGACGAGGAGCGTCCCGGCGGCGAAGTAGTCGGCTCGCTTCTGGGCCATCTCACGCTCGGCTTTGGGGCCGTATTCGCCCTGGCTGCGGACTTCAGCGGCGAAGATGGGAGCGCCCTGGTAGAACTTCATGCCGGGGTCGGGGCCGATGTAATAGGCCGCGTCCGGGCTGAACGATTCGCGGTGTGGCAGGTTGACCGGGAAGCCGACGTTGTCGGGAACAGCGCGGCCCCGGCGTGAGAAGCGCGTGTAACTATAAAGCGACTGTGTGATGATAAACCCGGCATTGCCCGGCATCGCTCCCGTCGGGGGCATAAGCACCAGTTCTCCGTTGACGAGTTCTGCCTTGCCGCCGTCAGGCACACGGTATAAATCTTCCACCGTTGCGCGCGTTTTTGTGATCATGTGGCATCCTTTTCCCCAGGGCTGAACCCCTGGGCTGGGAAGAGCGTTCTGCCCGCCTTCGCGGGCGTCGGAGTTTCGGCAGGGCGTGTTTTCTGTTGCGCCCGCGAAGGCGGGCAGTATGCACTTTCCAGCCCAGGGGTTCAGCCCTGGGTGGACGCTGTCTGTGGCTATTCTACCCGATGAACACCCTTGCCAGCCTCAGCGCGCCGTCTTTGTCGTCCGGGGCCAGGCGGCCTTCAACGACCTCGTTGGTCAGGAAGTCCTTGATCTGCCCCACTCGCCTGCCCGGAGGCAGGCCCAGTCGCTGCATGATCTCGGCGCCGTCGAGAGGGGAGGTCAGCGATTGTACGTCCTGCTGCTCCTGGATGGCCTCGATGCGACGGCGCAGTTCGTGGGCGCGCGAGATGTCCCGGTGTTCCGGCCCCAGCGCCGACACATCGACGCGGTGGATGGTGAACAGGTCGTCCAACTGCGGGCCGAGGTCACGCATCAGGCGGCGCACGGCGGCGTCCGTCCAGTGGGCATGGTACTCCCCGATCCGCATGTGCTGGGCGACCAGGCGGGTCACGGCGGCGATGTCGTCGTTGGAGAACTTCAGGCGGCCCAGAAACCGGCGGGCGGTCTCGGCCCCGACATCCTGATGGCCGTAGAAATGCACCCTGCCGTCGTCGCCGACGCCTTTGGTGGCGGGCTTGCCGACGTCATGGAGCAGCGTCGCCAGGCGCAGCGGGAGCGGGGCGTCGGGCGGCAGACCGTCCAGCGCCAGCAGTGTGTGTTCCCAGACGGGGAAGGCGTGGAACTCGTTCTGGGTCACGCCGACCATGCCCATGAGTTCCGGCGCGAACTGCGCCAGCAGGCCGCTGTCGCGCAGCAGGGTCAGGCCGAGCGAGGCGCGCGGGGTCATCAGCGTCTTGCAGAACTCGTCACGGATGCGCTCCGCCGAGATGATGCCCAGGCGCGGGGCGGACTGCCGGACGGCCTTCCACGTGAACGGCTCGATGGCGAACCCGAAGCGGGCGGCGAAGCGCACGGCCCGCAGCATCCGCAGGGGGTCGTCCTGGAACGTCAGCAGCGGGTCGGTCGGGGTTCGGATGATCCCCGCCGCGATGTCGGCATGGGCCTTGCCGAGCGGGTCCAGGGTCTCGCCCGTGTCCAAGTTCTGCAGCAGGGTGTTGATCGTGAAGTCGCGGCGTCGGGCGTCGTCGGCCAGCGTGCCGGGCTGCACGTCGGACGGCTTGCGGCTATCCGAGGCGTAGGACTCGATTCGTGCCGTGACCAGTTCCACGTCGCGCCGGGCGTCGCCGTCGCTGACCACGATCATGGCCGTGCCGAAGCGGGGATAGACGACGGGATGGAAGCGGGCAACGCCGCGCTCGAAAAGGAGCTGCGCGAGGGCGGGTGCGTCGCCTTCCAGGACGATGTCGATGTCGTCTTTGGCGGACGGCAGGCCCATGACCCGATCGCGGACGTAACCGCCCACGAGGAACAGCCGCCCTTCGTACTCCGTCCCGCGCACCGCGCCTCGCAGCGCGTCCAGAACTGTGTCGGTTCCGTTTGCCATCGGCGGCGATTATACCCCAGGCGGGGTCACCATCGACAGCAGGATGCCGACGACACGCTCGGCCTGGCTGATCTGGTACTCGGCCAGGTCGAGGGTGAGTTCGTCACCCGACAGGCGCAAAAACTTCCAGTCGCCGCCCGTCGTGACGACGCCGAACACGGCGGGGAGCGGGCTGCCCCGGCGCTCGTTTAACGTCTGGGCCGCCAGCATTTCGGCGGCGCACTGGCCCAGGCCGGATCTGAGGTTCTCGTTCTTGGCCTCCACGACGGCGACCACGGGGGCCTGAACGGTGGACTGCAAGGGGCTGAGGCTGAACACAAAGTCGCAGACGCCGCGCAGTCCACGGTCGAAGCCCACGGTCGAAGCCCACGGTGAAGTCCACACCGCTGAACAGGCTGACGCGGCCCGCGCACTGGCGGCGCACCTCATCGAGTACGGGCGCAATCACGAACTCGGAGCGGGCCTTCTCGGTGCCGATGGCGCTCGCCAGCGGCAGGCCATCGTCGAGCGCCGCGCGCAGGCGGGCGCAGACCGATGCCGGGGCGGCCCCGGCGAAGTGGCCGGTCTGTTCCCGCAGGCGCAGGCCGAACTGCTGTATCAGCGCGTCCAATGTGAAGTCATTGTCGACCATGCGGCCATTGTCCCCGAAGCGGCTTGGGTACACTGGGGGCATGAACATCACACGGATCATCGTCGATGGCCTCAAGACGGGCTTTGTCATGGCCGCCGCCACCAATGCGGCCATCATGCTGGCGAGCGACCGGGAGAACGGCAGCCCCTGGGCGGCGGTGAACTCCATCGCGCACATCGTCGACGGGGACGACAAGCAGCAACCTACGCGATACTCGCCGCGCGAGTCCTGGCTGGGCATCGCCGTCAACGGGACAGCCATGTGCGCGTGGGGCGTACTCTATGAAGGCGCGTTGGAAGTCACGCGGGCGCGCAGCAGCGCGCTCACGGCGGTCGTCGGCGCGGCGGCCTCTTACGCCATCGACTACAAAGTGGTCCCGAAGCGTTACACGCCCGGCATCGAGCAGCGTCTCAGCCGTCGGTCCGTGCTGGTCGCCTACGCCGCCCTCGCCGCCGCGCTGGCACTGTCGCCACTGTGGAACAAGCATCCAGCCGGGCGTTCGCGACGAGAGGATTGAAAAACACGGACGGCTGGGTAAAATGCTTGCGCCGGGTAAGAAGTGAGACGGCGTGCGTCGCTGCAGGCGGACAGCAGTGCTCGTCTTCCGGCCCGTTGAATTGTTCGTCGTTGGAACCCCTGAACTTTATGCCGTCGTCGCCCC
>CAXUCQ010000158.1:0-2538 GCA_964249295.1 uncultured Armatimonadales bacterium
CGCACGGCCACCGGTTTTGTGTCTCTCCCACGCACGGCGAGCGGCACCTGGGCTTGGGAATGGCAGGACGGCAGGACGCGGGTCGTTGAGCTTACCTGGCCGGGCCACTACGGGGAGTTCCTCATCGGCACGGCGAACCGGTTGGTTGGGGGAGGCGAAGGCGGGGTGAAGGGCTTGCCTTACGAGATGAGGCGACTGCTCCCGGTGCGGCATGACTGATGGCGGCGCGGGGCCGCACCCCTGGGCGGTTAGATAGGGCGCTGCACCGGGCAGACACGGCGTGTTTGCATGACTTCGGTCGGCCATCGGTTGCAGCGCCGCTTCTGGCAGCGAACTTGTCCGCTCGACAGCGAGCGTTGCCAAGTCCGACACAGAAACGGAGACCGATATGTTGTTCCTGCGATCCTGTTGCCGTGGCGCAATAGTATGTTCAGGCATTAGTATGTTCAGGCATTTTATCTTGCTCCGTAACCGCGTTTGCCGGGGATTTAACTATTGTTCCGGGCAGAAGCATTGGCAGGACATACTTGGGCGAAAGCCGCGTGAAGGTGTTACAAAATCTCGGACCGCCCAGCGAAACGGAGCCTTCAGAAGATGGATTGAAGTCTGCAATCAGTGGGATGAAAATGGACACCTGGCGCGGAAAAGGTTTCGAGCCTTTTGTGTCCGTTTCATACCGGTCAAATCGGGTTGTTCAAATTACCACGGACAATCCGCGTTTCGAAACCGTCGCCGGCATCTCTGTCTCCAGTCCTGTTGATCGGATACGCAGGTACTTCAAGCATTTACGACGATATACATATCACGATGGGGCTGACCCGATCAGAACGCACACGCGGCTTTACGATCCAGTAGTGGGCATCGCCTTTGTCAACACGGATGATGCTCCGAGTTTCGATGTTGTCACGGTTTATCGGTCAAGCCATCGCGTCGTCAGCGATGTGGAGTAGGGTGGCGCAAGGCCATTACTCTTGCCGCCGAGGCGAAAAAAAGGGCCTGCCAACCGGCAGGCCCTTTTCGTGACGGGTCTACTTCTCGATGGGGGCGCCGATGATGGAACCCCATTCGGTCCAGGAGCCGTCGTAGTTCTTGGCGTTCTCGAAGCCGAGCAGGTTGTACAGGGCGAACCAGGTGTGGGAAGAGCGCTCGCCGATGCGGCAGTAGGCGATCACGTCCTTGCCGGGCTGCACGCCCTTGCCGGCGTAGAACTCGCGCAACTGGTCGGCGCTCTTGAAGGTGCCGTCCTCGTTGACCGCGTTGAGCCAGGGGGCGGACTGGGCGCCGGGGATGTGGCCGCCGCGCTGGGCCGTTTCGCTCAGGCCGGGAGGGGCGATGACCTTGCCGGTGAACTCATCGGGGGAG
Organism: uncultured Armatimonadales bacterium; assembly: GCA_964249295.1. Lineage (GTDB taxonomy): Bacteria > Armatimonadota > Armatimonadia > Armatimonadales > Capsulimonadaceae > CAZZVX01. The sequence continues at coordinate 1,363 of CAXUCQ010000158.1, forward strand.
CGGACGTCGATCAGGGTCAGGTTCGGGTCGCCGAGCTTCTGCAGGACCTGGTCACGGTAGGCGCGCAGCTCCCAGTTGGGTTCGGAGGCCTGGTACTCGGTCGCGGAGTAAGACGGGACGTCGGTGGTGAGTTCGCGGCCTTCGGCGGCCCACTTCTTGCGCCCGCCGTTGATGAGCTTGAGCTTGGCGCGGTCGTGGCCGTAGATCAAAAAGATCCAGTAGCCGAACGTGGCGAACCAGTTGTTGTTGTCGCCGTAAAGGACTAGGGTGTCGTCGTTGGAGATGCCGGACTTGCTGAGCAGATGCTCCCACTGAGTCTTGTCGGGCAGGTCACGCTTGAGCGTGTCTTCCAATTCGGTCTGCCAGTTGAAGCCGATCGCGCCGGAAATATGGCCCTGGTTGTAGGCGTCGGTGTCCACGTCGATCTCGATCAGCTTGAACGCGCCGCTGTCGAGGTTCTGGGCGACCCAGTCGGTCTCGACCAGGACTTCGGGGTGGGCGTAGCCGGTGTCTGCTGCCATCGTTGGTGTTCTCCTGAGAGTGATAAGTTAGTAGGCCTGCGCTTCTTCCTGACCGATGAAGCCGACGCCGACGCCGAAGGATTTCCAGAACGCGATGCTGTCGTCGATCTGCTTCTCGGTGCCGGACAATTCCAGCATGATGTAGCCGCCGGTCTGCGGCTCGATCTGGGCGCGGCGGATGTCGGCGACGACGCCGAAGTTCTTGATCGCCTGCGCGAGCAGGGGCTGATCGACCCGCTCGACCGGGAAGGTCAGGTTCAGGCGGACGTGTGTCGGGCTGTCGGCGGTGACGTTCATCGGAAAATCCTTCTCTGCAATGGCTAGTAAGTTACTAGTGATTGCGGCTGGGGTGACTATACCCGGCGGAAACGGGGGAAGTCAAGAGGGGATGGGGCGAAGATGGCCCTCACCCGGCCCGCCGGGCCGGGTGAGGGCCTCCCTCATCCTAATACTTCGCCACGCCGCTGTCCACATCGTCGGACCAGGCCAGGATGCCGCCGGTCAGATTTTTGACCTTCTTGAAACCGGCCTGTTTGAGAACGCCGAGAGCCTCAGCGGAACGCTTGCCGCTGCGGCAGTGCAGCACGATCTCTTCGCTGGAGTCCAGCTCGTGCAGGCGCTCCGGGACGGTGGCGAGCGGAATCAGCCTTGAGCC
>CAXUCQ010000158.1:2548-6653 GCA_964249295.1 uncultured Armatimonadales bacterium
GTATCAACTTGGCGCCGGGGATTTTGGCGATGGCATATTCGTAGGGTTCGCGCACGTCGATCAGCGTGAACTCGTCGCCCCGGTCTATCTTCTGCTTGAGCTGCGTGGCGCTGATTTCTTCGCCGTCGGAAAGCCGCTCGGCCTCTTCCTGGCCTCTGCCGACGCCGCAGAAGGCGTCGTAGTCGATCAGGTGGGTGACGGTGGGGTGCGCGCCGCAGACGGGGCAGTTCGGGTCTTTCCGCAGCTTCAGTTCGCGGAACGACATTTTGAGGGCGTTGAACATCATCAGGCGGCCGATCAGCGGCTGGCCTTCGCCGAGAATCAGCTTGACGGTCTCGATGGCCTGGATGACGCCGATGATGCCGGGCAGGACGCCCAAAACGCCGCCTTCGGCGCACGAGGGGACCAGGCCGGGCGGGGGCGGCTCCGGGTACAAGCAGCGGTAGCAGGGGCCGTCGGCGGCGTAGAAGACGCTGGCCTGGCCCTCGAACCGGAAGATGGAGCCGTAGACGTTGGGCTTGCCCAGGAGCACACACGCATCGTTGACCAGGTAGCGGGTCTGGAAGTTGTCGGTGCCGTCGGCGACGATGTCGTAGTCTTTGAGGATGTCGAGCGCGTTCTCACTCGTCAGCATGGTCTCGTGTTTGACGATGTTGACGTAGGGGTTGATCTCGCGGAGCGTCTGCTCGGCGCTGTCGATTTTGGGCATCCCGACGGTGCTCTGGCGGTGGACGATCTGGCGCTGCAGGTTGGTCACGTCCACGGTGTCGAAATCGACCAGGCCGATGGTGCCGACGCCGGCGGCGGCCAGGTACATCGTCAGCGGTGCGCCCAGGCCGCCCGTCCCGACGCACAGCACTTTGGCGGCTTTGAGGCGCTTCTGGCCTTCCATGGTGACTTCCGGCATGATGAGATGCCGCGAGTAGCGCAACACTTCGTCGTTGGAGAGTTCTTCCAGGTCGGGGTTTTGGGCGAGATGGAACGAGGGGGCGCCGCCCGCGCCGACGGCGTCCAGGCCGCCCGCGATAGAGGGGACGATGGTCAGCGTGTCGCCGTCCTTGACGGGGGTCGCGCCGCCCTGGAGGTAGCGGCTGTCGTCGTCGTTGACGTAGATGTTGACGAACGCGCGGATGGTGCCGTCGTCGTTGAACAGGTGCTTCTTGATGTCGGGGTAGTTCTCGGTGAGGTGCTGCAGGGCGTGATCGACGGTCGCGCCGCCGACCTCGATCTCCTCTTTGTTCATGGTGTACCGCTGCATGGGGGTCGGTACCACGATCTTCACGGGCATGAGCGTCTCCTTGGGAACGGCCCTCACCCGGCGCTGCGCGCCACCCTCTCCCGCAAGCGGGCGAGGGTTGGGAAGGGCTATGCAATTACGATTTGGTCGCTGTCGAATCCGCTGCGGTCGTCGCGCAGGAGCCAGTTGTTGATCTCGCGGGGCTGCCCGGCGGCGACGGCTATGATGACGTAACAGTATCCGGGCCAGGCGTGTTCCCGGTCGAAGTTCGACGGCACGGCGGGGGCGTCGGGGTGCGAGTGGTAGAAGCCGAGGACGCTCAGCCCGTCGGCGCGGGCCTGCCGGTCGGTCCTGACGAGTTCGCCGGGGTCGATCTCGAAGCGGTTGCGGGGACTGTCGTCGCGGGTGTTCAGCGCGGGCGCGGCGCGGGTGACGGTGGCCCCTCCCGCCCCGAGTCCTGGGGGAGCCGGAGTGCCGATGAGAAAGCCGCAGCACTCGTGCGGGTAGTCGCGGGCGGCGTGGGCGCGCAGGGCTGCGTCGAGTTCGAGCGTCAGGTGCAGGGGCATGGGGGATTGTACCCGGTGTGGCGCATCTTAGGGAGTGACATAGTTTTCGGGCAGCGAGATCGTTTGGAGAACTTTCACCATGCGGTCGATAGTCGGATCGTAGCCGTAGGTGATCTAGCGCATGAGTTCGGTGGCGACGAGCCGGGCTTCGGGTGTCTCGGCATACCAGAAGGCGGTCCGGCCGGCTTCGTCAAGTTGGGCGAGGGTGGCGAGGACGGCATTGTTGATCGGGGCATCTGTGGGCGGTGGGTGGTTCATGGCGTATTCTCCACGGATGAGATAACGAAGCGGGTCGTTCTGGGCTTGAACAGTCGGACGAGGTCGGGGCGCATGGGGCGGAAGAACTGGGTGAGGGCGCGGCACTTGCAGGCGAGCAGGAGCAGTGTGAGCAGGCTCAGTTCGATGAAGCGGGGGTGCGTGACGACGGCGGGGCCTTTGATGATGAGGGATCTGCTGAGGATGTTGAGTTCCGGGGCGCTCGGGAGGGCGGCGCCGGTGACGGAAAGGAAGGCGATCAGGAAGGCGACGACGCGGCCTTGTTTGATGAGTTCAAGGCCTCGGTCAATGCCGAAGAAGCCGATCATCAGCCCCGTCCCGCCCAAACTGACGCTGCGTCCTTCTAGGCTATGAAATCGAGGTGAGCGCAGGAAAGCGTTGCCGCCAATCGTCCAGGCGATGAGGTCCCACGTCATGGGGCCGATGTAGAGGAGGAAGAACAGGCCCACGCAGATGCAGCCCAGGACACGCCGCCCGCCCGTGAGCGGTTCTTGGGTGGTGGCAGGCGGATTGCCGCTCATCGTCGTCCCTGCGTGGCCGCTAGATCATGGGGTGGGGGTCGTCGGCGGGGTCTTCCCAGAAGCGTTCGCTGAGGTACTTGTCCGCGCCGTCGCACAGCACGGTGACGATGACGCTGCCGGCGGGGGCGTTCTTGTAGAACTGCATGGACGACTGGACGTTTCCGCCGGCGCTGATGCCGACCATCAGGCCTTCGTGGCGGGCCAGGCGTTTGACCATGGCGTAGGCGTCCTCGGTGCGGCATTCGACGTTGACATCGGCGACCGTGGGGTCGTAGATGGGCGGGACGATGGCGGTCTCCATGTGCTTGAGGCCCTCCAGACCGTTGAACGGCGAGTCGGGCTGCATGGAGACGAGGGTGACGGCGGGGCTGACACCTTTGAGGTAGCGGCCCACGCCCATCATCGTCCCGGTCGTCCCCAGCCCGGCGACGAAGTGGGTGATGCGCCGCTCGGTCTGGGTCCAGATCTCGGGGCCGGTGGTCTGGAAGTGGGACCGCCAGTTGGCGTCGTTGCCGTACTGGTCGGGGTAGAAATAAGCGTCGGGGTCTTCGGCGTAGAGTTTTTTGACCATCCGAATGGCCCCGTCGGACTGCTCGGTGGGCGGGGTCTGGATGATCTCCGCGCCGTAGGCGCGCAGTATCTTTTTGCGCTCGGGGCTGGCGTTGCGCGGGATGCAGATGCGGACGCGGTAGCCGCGCGCCGCGCCGATCATGGCGTAGGCGATGCCCGTGTTGCCGCTGGTGGCGTCGAGGATGATCTTGCCGGGCGTCAGCGCGCCGCTTTTCTCGCCTTCCAGAATCATGTTGAAGGCGGGGCGGTCTTTGACGCTGCCGCCGGGGTTGAAGAACTCGGCCTTGCCGTAGAGTTCGACGCCGGGGGCGTCTCGTTCGATGTGGCGCAGGCGGATGAGGGGCGTGCTGCCGATCAAGTCTTCGAGGCGGTGTGCATTGGGCGAGGGCATCGGTGCTTTTCCTGGGAACGGGCTGCTCCGATTGTACCCCGATGCCGGGCCGGGTACGCCTCGCGGTTCCCCCGGCCTGCCGCGCGGGCTTTTTCGGTTTGTGGGACCGGCCCTGCGGGAACATCAGGGGAAAGACGGTGTGAATGGAGAGGGAAGAACGATGGCTGGAATCAACAACGGAGGCACAGGCGTGCCGAACGGCGGCGGGGCGCGGCCCGAGTCGGCGGCCCTGGCGCAGAAGCGCCGCAACGTGACGATCGTCTTGGCCGTGCTGGCGCTGCTCGTCATTCTGGGGATCGTGCGCGCCTTCACCCACGGGCAGAACCCCGACAACTCGACGTCTCAGGCGGCGCAGCCGAACGGCAGCGCGGCGCCGGGTGCGGGCGGCGCCGGGGCGAACGGGGGCGCGGCGGGGACGGCGTCGAGCGGCGGCAGTGGCGGGAACGCGGGCGCGGCGAGTCCTGCCGGGTCGAGCACCTCTGGTATGGGGACAAGCGGCGGCGACACCGCCAACGGCAGCAACGGCAGCGGGACGGGAACGTCC
>CAXUCQ010000159.1:0-6635 GCA_964249295.1 uncultured Armatimonadales bacterium
CCTTATGGTACGGCGTCCGTCCCTGCATTCCTGCCCGAATCCACCCTAATAGGGCCGGGAATTCAGTAGCCGCTGCCGGGTGGGGGCGGCCAGGAGCCTTCGGGTGTCTGGGCGGGAGGCGCGAGCGGGCGCTGCGAGGGCAGATAGCCCTGAGGTTTGCCGACGAAATAGTAGATCAGCGCGCCGATGCCGTGCGTCAGGACGATGACGACCACCCAGACCACTTTCGTGTTTGGGTCGGGGAACTCACGCCGGGCGACGTCGACAAGCTCCACGATCCAGAAGACCGAAGACAGAATAGCGAGCGCGATCAGCCCGAAGTAGATCAGAAAAAGCGCGCCGAAGATTCCGGTCGCGACGGCGGCGGACGGGTCATGGGACATGGCGGGTTCTCCCTTGCCGAAGGTTGTACGGGGTGAGACCACGGAGCGCCGGAAAAGTTGCGCGGCCCGGAACAGTCTATGCGGCGACCAGTTCCTGCAGCCGGCGCAGGTTGACCTCGTGCATGGTCTCGCTGTCCGGCGTTTCAAGGATGAGGGGGAGGCCTGCGAGCCGCGCGTCGTTGACCAGCAGGCGGAACGCTTCCAGGCCGATCTCGCCCTCGCCGATGTGCGCGTGCCGGTCCGCGTGGCTGCCGAACGGCTTGGCGGAGTCGTTGGCGTGGATGACACGCAGTTGGTCCAGCCCGATGATGTCGTCGAACAGGGTCATTGTTTCTTCGTAACCCGCCCGGCTGCGGATGTCGTACCCGGCGGCGAAGACGTGACAGGTGTCCAGACAGACCGCCAGCCGCTCCGGGTCCTTGACGCCGTTGAGGATGCGCGCGATCTGCTCGAACCGGCCGCCGAGATATGTCCCCTGCCCCGCCGTCGTCTCGATCGCGGTCCGCACCCGCGCCCCGGCGGTTTCCTCATGCAGAACGTCGAAGCTCTCGATCAGGCGGGCGATGCCCGCGTCTTCGCCGTCGCCGCCGTGCGCGCCGGGGTGGCTGACCAGGAACGGGATGTCGAGCGCCTCGGCCCGCTCGATCTCGCCCCGGAACGCCGCGCGGGACTTGGCGAGCACGTCCGACCCTGGGGGCGCGGCCAGGTTGATCAGATACGAGTCGTGCGCCACGGTCCGGGTGATGCCGCATTCGGCCAGCGCCTTGCGCCAGGCGGTCTGCGTTTCTTCTTTGATCGACGGCGACCGCCACTGGCGGGGGCTGGCCGTGAAGACCTGGATGGCCCGGCAGCCGATGGCCTGGCCGCCGGTCAGCGCGCAGGCGTGGCCGCCCGCCGTCGGCATGTGCGCCCCCAGCAGCGGCCCGACGGGGGTTTCGAGAGCCTCCCCAAGCACGGGCGCGGTGTTGTCCATGCTAGTCGCCCTTCTGCTGCACGGGGCTAAGATTGCGGCTCATGTCGAGCATCCGCTGGACGGGGCGCAGGGCGCGGACGCGCGTTTCCTCGTCCATCGTGATCTCCGGGCGTCGGTCGCGCATACACAGGTACAGCTTTTCCAGCGTGTTCAGGCGCATGTACGGACACATCGCGCAGTTGCAGCCCGAGTTGGGCGGCGAGCAGATGAACTGGGCGTCGGGCCGGCTTTTCTCCATCTGGTGCAGGATGCCGACCTCGGTCGCCACGATGAACTGCGTGTGTTCAGGGTGGGTCTGGACGTACTTGAGCAGGGCCAGCGTCGAGCCGATGAATTCCGCCTGCTGCAGCACGGCTTCTTCGCACTCCGGGTGCGCGATGAGCTGCGCGTCCGGGTATTGGAGGCGCGTCTTCGCCAGCCGCCGGGCGTTGAACTGCTCGTGGACGATGCAGAAGCCCGGCCAGAGCACCATCCCGCGGCCCGTCTGCCGCTCAACCCACCGGCCCAGGTGCCGGTCCGGGCCGAAGACGATGGGTTCGTCGACGGGGAGTTGTTTGACGATGTCCACGGCGTTGGACGACGTGACGATGATGTCCGACAGCGCCTTGACGCCTGCGGACGAGTTGATGTAGTTGATGACCGTGTGGCCGGGGTACTGTTTCAGCCACTCGGCGTAGAGGTCGGCGGGACAGCGGTCCGCCAGCGAACACCCGGCGTCCAAGTCGGGCAGCAGGACCAGCTTGTGCGGGTTGAGTATTTTGGCCGTTTCGGCCATGAAGTGGACGCCGCAGAAGACGATCACTTCGGCATCGGTCTTGGCTGCCGCTTGGGCCAGGGCCAGGCTGTCGCCGACATGGTCGGCCAGGTCCTGAATCTCGCCGTCCTGATAATAGTGCGCCAGGATGACGGCGTTCATGTCGCGCTTCAGCCGCACGATCTCGGCTTCCAGGTCAAGTGCGGGGTCGATCGTCGTCGCGCGCAGAGACAGATCGACCTCCTGCCCGAGACTTTCCGAGGCGGGGTTGGGCGGCGTCGGCGCCAGTGTCAGAGGTTCCATAGGTGTCCTTCGTGAGCCTTCTTGTCCAAATCGCCGGGTTTGGCCGAGGAAGGCGTGGCAGGAGAGGGCTTGACGTGTCAAGCCCCTGCATTGCTGCATCAGAATGCCGCTCGATGCTGTTGTAACCGCGCCATACCACGGTGGAGTTCCCGGCCTAGCCCGTAAGTTGGTATGCTGAGGGTGTGGGATAATGAAGATGCGTGCGAGGAGGCGGCCTGACTGCCGTTCACAGGAGAGCAGACGACAGTCAGGTTGTGATGAGTGTAGCACGCCGCGCCCGAAATGACTGCCGATAAAATTACCGGGTTTTTACCGAACGGCGGCGGAATGAACTTTCGCCCTAGGCCTTGCGTCTCAACAGCAACTGTTCCGAACAATCATTTCGGGCCTTTCAGGACAACGACCATGATTGACCAAACGTATGTCGACACGGCTCACCTGCTCCGGCGGGCCGGCTTCGGCGCCGACCCGGAAACGATTCGCGCCGCCGCCGCGCGCGGCCTGGCGCAGACCACCGACGATCTGCTCCACCCGGAGCGCATCCCCGACACGATCAACGACGACGACATCATCACCCGGCTTTCAAACCTGATTCCCGAGGAGAACCGGACGGCGAAAAACGGCGATGTCTTCCTGCCGCTGCAGGTCGTCAAGATGTGGTGGACGCACCGCATGATGGCATCCCCCCACCCGCTCGTCGAGAAGATGACTTTGTTCTGGCACGGCCATTTCACCAGCAAGCTCGGCGCGCGCATGGGCGACGACATGCTGCGCCAGAACAGAATGTTCCGGCAGAACGCGCTGGGCAACTTCCGCACCCTGACATTGGCCGTGTCCCGCGATCCGGCCATGCTCCGCTATCTGAACGGCAACGACAACTACAAGGCCCACCCCAACGAGAACTACGGGCGCGAGTTGATGGAGCTGTATACGTGCGGCATCGGGCATTACACCGAGGACGACGTGAAAGCCTGCGCCCGCGCTTTTTCGGGCTGGAACCTGCGCCGCGACCAGTTCTTCTTCAACGCCGCGCAGCACGACGACGACCCGAAGACGTTCCTGGGCAGGACGGGCAACTGGAACGGCGACGACATCGTGGACATCCTGGTCGCCCACCCCGCGACCGCGCGCCGCCTCTGCACACAGCTTTTCGAGTTTTTGGCGTATCCCAGCCCCGAGCCGGCGGTTTTGGACGCCCTCGTGAAGACCTACTATGGCTCCGGGTACGAGATCCAAGAAGTCGTCGGACAGATCCTGCGCTCCCGCGCGTTTTATTCGGACAAGGCCCGGTTCGCCGTCATCAAAAGCCCGGCCCAATACGCCATCGGGACGGTGAAGATGCTCGGGCTGGCGCCGGCGTTCGAGGTCAAGCCGCAGGACATCACGCCCGCGAACGACATGGCCGCCAACCCAGGGGCAGCACAGCCGGGGGCGACCGTAATTCAGCGCATCCGGGGCCAGAAGTTGGGCGGCTTGGCCTTTTTGCCGAACGCCATGCGCTCGATGGGCCAGGACCTGCTGGAGCCGCCCAGCGTCAAAGGCTGGGACGGCGGCGAGCGGTGGATCAACACGTCCACGCTGCTGTCACGCCTGAACTTCGCCAACTATATGTCGCAGTCGCGCCAGGCGTTCGACGGCCAGTTTTTCCAGGCTACGGCGTTCGTCCAGCAGAACAACCTGGACGCCGCCGGGTGGGTGGATTATCTGGCGGAGACGCTCGGCCCGCTGCCGCTCACGCCGCAGACACGGCAGACGCTGATCGACTATGTCAATGACGCAGGGGGCGACCAGCCCGCCGCCGCGCCGCCTCAAGACGCAGGCGCGCAGGGCGTTTCCTCCGGCCCGTTCGGCTTCGCCCGTGGTCGGCGACGACAGGCTGCTCTCGCCGACGGCGGGAACGGGTTCGGCGGTCTTGCCGTCCGTCAGGGTCAGGGCCGTCGGGGCGGTGGCGGTCTGCAGCCCATCGCCGGTCCGGGAGGCCTCGAAGGCCGCTTGCGGGGCGCCATTCCGCTGATCATGGCGACGCCCGAGTATCAAGTCTGCTAGGCCGTTCACATAAAGGAAAACCAGTATGTCCGTTTCACGACGCGATTTTCTCAAAAAGGGCGCGACCACGGTCGCCGTCGGCCTGGCCGTTCCCCCCTGGCTGTCCAAGATGGTCTGGGCGCAGGGCTATGACGCCACGGGCAGTTCAGGCAACGGCACGCCCAAGACGCTGGTCGTCATCCAGTTGACCGGCGGCAACGACGGCATCAACACCGTCATCCCGTATGCGGACGCGGCCTACCGGCAGAACCGGCCCAATCTGGGCATCCCGGACGGCCAAGTCTTGCACCTGTCGGATTCGATCGGCCTCAACCCCGCCATGACCGGCATGAAGGGCCTTTATGACAAGGGCCAGCTCGCCATCGTCCAGGGTGTGGGCTACCCCAACCCGAACCGCAGCCATTTCCGCTCCATGGAAATCTGGCAGACGGCGGAGCCGGAGCGCGCCGGGACCGAGGGCTGGGTCGGGCGCTACCTCGACGCGATCCGCTCGGGCCGCACTTCGCCGCTGACGGGCATCAACATCGGCAACGAGCTGAGCGAGGCGCTGGTCAGCGCCCACGCCGCCGTCCCGAGCATCCAGGGCCTGGCGAACTTCGGCGTCGTTTTCCCGCAGGGCGGCGCGGGCGACGCCCGCACGGCGGCCCTGAAGCAGATCCAGATGACCGACACCAACACGCCCTATGGCCAACTGTTCGCGCAGACGGCTCGGGAGACTTATGACAGCGCCGACAAGATCCGTGCGGGCATCCAGAAGTACCATTCGACGGTGCAGTACCCGACTGGCGGCTTCGGCAGCGGTCTGCAGGAGGTGGCGCAGCTGATCGCCGCCGACTTGGGGACCCGCGTCTTTTACGTCTCGTTCGGCGGCGGCAGTTTCGACACGCACACCCAGCAGGGGCGGCGTCATCCGCTGCTGCTCAGCCAGTTGTCGGACGGCCTGGCCGCCTTCCAGAGCGACTTGGACCAGATGGGCAAGGCCGACAACGTCGTCACGCTCTGCTTCTCCGAGTTCGGGCGGCGGGTGCATGAGAACGCCGGCGGCGGGACGGACCACGGCACGGCGTCCGAGATGTTCATCGTCGGCAAGCCGATCAAGGGTGGACTGTACGGCGCTTACCCAAGCCTGACCGATCTGGACGCCGGTGACTTGAAATTCACGACGGACTTCCGCAGCGTCTACGCGACGGTGCTGGACCGCTGGCTCGGCGTCAGCAGCGAGCAGGTGCTTGGGAGCCGCTACGAAGACTTGAAGTTCGTCTAGCCTGTACCACGGAAAAAGCCCGCCGCAGACGCGGCGGGCTTTTTTTGTTGCCGTGAGGTCAAATAGGATGGGAACATGGTAGAATCCGCGTTGTGGAAGAGCAAGCGTTCTACTCAGCCCGGCCCGTTTCCGCCGAGCATTTTTCGTTCCAGACGGTGTACGGCGTGGACTTCAGCGGGGCCAAACTCGCCGGCCGCAACACCTGGATCGCCCGTCTCGATCCGCTGCCGCCTGTTCCGGGGCAGCCGCTCTACCGCCTGAAGCAACTTGTTTCTTTGGAGCGGCTCTGCGGCACCGCCGAGCGGTCGGAGGCTCTGGCCGCGTTCGCGCGTCTGATCGCGCAGTCACAGGACGCGCTGTGGGCGCTCGGCTTCCCCTTCGCGCTGCCCATCGAGGTCATGGACGCCGTGCAGGGCGTCGGGTCCGACTGGCGCACCCAGTTCGACTTCCTGCACGCCTGGGGCGAGGACGCCTACGGTGCGGGCGTCGAATGTCTCAACCGCGCCAAAGCATTGGGCGGCCCCGGCCACGTCCGCCGCCAGACGGACCTGGACTACAAAGCGCCGTGGGACACCTACAGCTACCGGATCATCTACCAGACGTTTTATGGGATGCGCGACGTTCTCGGTCCGGTGCGCGGCACTGCAGGGACAGTCATACTTCCCTTCGATTATGCGGACCTGCCCTGCGCCCGACGGGTCCTTGTGGAAGCCTGTCCCGCCTCCACGCTCAAACGGCTGGGTCTGCCCCATCAGAATTATAAGCAGACCGGCGGGAAAGCCCCGACCCGCCCGCACCGCCGCAATCGGCGCGAGATTTTAGAGGGATTGGCTCTGCACGTCGCGGTCGGCAGGGTGCGGCGGGACGTCCTGCTGCGCGACCCCGGCGGCGACGCGCTCGATGCCGTAATCG
>CAXUCQ010000160.1:0-6606 GCA_964249295.1 uncultured Armatimonadales bacterium
CGGCAGCCCCGGACAGCGCCTCCTCGCAGTTCTATTTCACCCTCGCCCCGGCGCCGCACCTGGACATGGGCTACGCCGCGTTCGGGCGCGTCGTCTCGGGCCTGGACTCCGTTCTGGCCTTACGGCAGGGCGACCGGATGACCAAGGTGACGATCAGCGAGTCCTAATGGGAACTTTTGCGTGTGACAAGACGCTATCGACTGGGCAAGAGGCGGGGCGAGTCGTCCCGGCGAGGCAATGAGGCTGTTCGCCCAATCGCATAAACCCGACGGCGTGCCTGCTGTGAGTCAGCCCCTCGCGCCGGATGGCGCGGGCGCGCTGACCGAAGATGACGTTGACCTTTTCGCCCGGCTTCTGGCCGCGCATCAGGACAAACTTTATCGCGTTGCCTACAGAATGGCCGGGCATCATGAGGACGCCCAGGATCTGTTGCAGGACGCCCTGCTCGAAGCCTACCGCTCTTTCAAGAAGTTCCAGCGCGGGACTTATTTCGAGAAGTGGCTGTATCGCATCATGACCAACACGTTCATCGACCGCCAGCGGCGGGCGAAGCGGGTGGGGCGTGTGCAATCACTCGATGCGCCGTTCTCGGACGAGGACGGCGAGACCGGCGCCCGTGAGATCGCGGATTGGGAGAGCGACCCCGCTCGGGTTGCTCTGAAAGACACGTTCGGCGAGCCGGTTCAAAAGGCGCTTGACTGCCTGCAGCCGGAGTTCCGGCTGGCACTCATTTTGTCCGATGTCGAGGGGTTCAGCTACGAAGAGATCGCCGAGATGATGGAAACGCCGGTCGGCACCGTGCGCTCGCGCCTGCACCGGGCGCGAGCGGCGGTCAAGCAGCAGCTGATTCGGAACGGTCAAGTGTTTCCGTGAACATCCGGCAGGGTTCCGCGTCTGAACCCTCAGCGACAGAACGGCGACAGAGTTTGAAACGGCAAGTACGATGATGACACACCCGCATGAGGAACAACTTTCGGCCTTTCTCGACGAGATGCTCGACATCCGGCAGATGAGAGAGGTGGCGCAGCACCTGGGTGTTTGCTCCCGATGCCAAGGAGCAGAGTCGTCACTGTCCCGCGTAAAGACCATGCTGAGGGAGAGCACGTCGCCCGCAATGCCCGACTCCGATTTCTGGGCGAATACCTACCGCCGAATGCGGACCGAAGGCAATGCCCGGCCCGGCTGGAGAAGCGCATTCCGAACCGCCCTTGCCTCCGGCCTGCCGGGGACACAGCGGCGATGGGCCGCCGGCGTGGCTGCGGCCGCCGCCATCGGGCTTGCCCTCGCCGGCCCGCTGCTGAACCCGACTTCGGGGACACACCCGCGTCACCCGATTACGGTTTCGGCAGACGCGGTCGACATCTCGTCACTGGTCCGGGACCACACAGAGTCGGCGGCCCGTCAGCCGCTGGCGGACGCGGACCGGCAGACGATGATCAGTGCGGACACCGATGATGCGTTTGGGTTCAGCGACGTCACCGCGGACCCCGCAGGTGATGGAGGAAGCTTTGCCGCCGATGCGGCCCGCTAATTCTTTCCTCGCCGCGTGGGGTCTGCTGCTGTGTCCGCTTGCCGCAGGAGCTGGGACGCCCCGCCATCACTCCGCCCCGCCCGCCGCACAGACCCGCAGCGCACACTCGCTGGTCGTCTTTGCCGCCGCTGTGGTGCATACCGCCGTGCCGCCGGTCGCTCGGCCTCACCTCCCCACGGCGGCGGACCTTTACCCTAAGTCATTACATGCGGACGATCTTTACTCGTACCGTGGCCGTCAGATCACCACGTACTGGCATTCGGGCCGCGCGGAAGCCGTCGTCATCTCCCACCTTGCCGCCGACAAGCGCCGGATCGACTACCTCGCGCCGGATGTCGAGCGCGGCAGAAGCGTCGTGACCGATGGGGTGCAGCAGTGGCAGTACGACCCGCGCAGCCGACAGCTTCTCCACCGGCGCCTGGAGCCGAACTCCGAGGCGGTCGAAGACGCGGCGGAGAGTTATGAGCTGCTGCGGCAGAACTACGTGCTGCAGATCGACCCCGCGACCAGGACGTTCGCCGACCGTAAAGCGTTCCTGCTGTCCGTCACGCGCAAGACAAACCGGAAGCTGGCGCGGAAGCTCTGGATCGATGCCGCGACGGGGCTGGTGCTGAAACAGGAGAACTACCGGGAAGATGGGAAGCTCGCGCTGACGGTCGCATTCTCGGACATCAACTACCACGCCCTGCTGCCGCCCGCGCTGTTCGACCTTTCGGCGCTTGCCAAACGTCCTGGTGTGCGGTCTGTCGAGGAACCCGGCAGTTCGGAACGACCGCTGTCGCTCAACTCCCTGCGCTCCCAACTCGGCGGCACGGCGGTAGCCCCCCCCGCGCTGAACGGGTTCCATCTCGTCAGTGCGGCGCTGACACAAGACGGCGCCGCGCCGCTGCTCCATCTGCGCTACTCCGACGGTCTGACGCTCGTGTCGCTGTTTGAGCAGCGGCGCACGCAGGTGCGGCGTCCGACACGGGTGCCGCCGTCCATGCGCCCGACGCGGATCGGGGGGCGCGACGGGCATGTGGTCCATCACGCCTCCCTTACCGCGCTGAACTGGGACACGGACACGCTCAACCTGACACTGATGGGCGAGGTCGCGGAAACATCCCTGCGGGCGCTGGGGACGGCGATGGACCTGGGCGGGCGGCGGTGACGTCCGGCTTTGTTCCGCCGTGCTCCTCGTCGATCCGCTTCCGCAGCGTGGCGCATAGCATCGTCATCAGGTGCTGGGAGAAGGCGTCGTCGGTCCGGTTCAGGCCGGCGACGGCGTAGGGCAGGGCGGCGTCCGGCTTGTGCTCCGTCCAGGCGTACAGCATCGCCATTTCCCGGTACATCTCCCAATCGTAGGGGTTGTTCTTGATGCCCCGTGCCAGAACGGCCTCGCCTTCGGCGACGTGGCCGGTCTTCGGCAGGATCGTGCCGCCCAGCAGCTCATACGCCTCGACAAAATGGGGGTCGAGGGTGATGATGTTCTGCAGCAGCGGCAGCAAGCTCTCGTTCTTCTCCCAGTCCCCGCCCTCCGCCATGTACTGATGGTGGTAGTGGTCGACGACCTTGTCCCAGAGCAGGTTGGCGGCCGCGACGCGGAACTCCCCGGCGGCCTCCGTCACGGCGGCGTTCCGGTCTTTCCCGGTCGCCAGGTATCCGTGCGAGATCCCGACCGGCTGCATCCCTGCCTCGAACAGCCCCGCCAGTCCCAGCAGGACTCCAAAGCCCGCGATCGCCTTCCAGGTGTGACGCTGTGTCTTTCGATCAGCCACGACGGCCCGCCTTTCGTGCCGAACGCCTCCGATAAGCCGTGATGCCGCCTGTCCCGGCCAACACGCCGACGATGGCGACGGTTTGCAAGCGCATCTCTTGGGCGTACTTCGGCTCCGACCAGTGTTCCAGAAGCTCATCACCGTCGTCGTCCGATTGGAGCGTGAGGGCCGTTTTCGATGCTTCCGTGGGTGCGTGGTCGGTCGTCCGAGCGGCTGCCGGGGCCGCGCTGCCGGCGCGCGCCGTGGGGCAGACCAGGACGCCGACGCCGCTCAAGGTCAGCGCGGCGCTGAGGGCGACGACCCAGAAGCCCTTGTCGAGTTTGCCTGCGTGTGTCATAGCTCCCTCCGCGCGAACGACCAGGATGCCAGCGTCAGCATCGCCAGCGTGTAGCACACGCCATATGCGGCGGTCTCCCAAAGATAAGCGTTGGGCGGGTACAGGTTGTGCACCATCGCGTCTTTGAAGTTGAACGACTCCAGCCCCGGCAGCAGGTGGTACAGCAGGCCGATGGTCAACTTGTTGAACGGGTTCTGCGGGTGCGCCATCAGCGAGGCGTACAGGGGGAACTTGACGCTCCCCGCGATGTACAGCACGACCGACAGGAACCAGGCCAGCGGCCAGGAGCAGAACGTCGAAAGGCACAGCGAGATCGCGCCCAGGATCGCCGTTTCCAAAAACAGGAACGGGATGACGTAGTAGGCCGCCGGGTTGAGGTGCTCGCCGTAGAAGAACTGCAGGAACGTGAACGTCGCGCTCATGATGACAAGCGCCACGGCGACCGTCCCCATCGCCCCGGCGTACTTGCCGGCGATGAACTCCCAGCGGCGGACCGGCTTGGCGATCACGGGGTAGACGGTCTTCTGCTCCATCTCTCCAGGGATGCTGGTCACGGTGATGGTGATCGCGATGATGGCTCCGATGGAGAACATCAGGACCAGGCACAGGTCCGTCAGCATCTTCATGTGGACGTGGCTGTCGAACTTCGCCAGGCTCGCCGAAGCGAAGATCAGGAACACGGCCAGCAGGACCAGGACGTGGAAGACCTGTTTGCGCGCGCCTTCCAGCATGGTGATCCGACCGATGATGCCGATGTTTCGGAATGTCTGCACGAAAGGAGTCATGTTGCGTTACCCACCAGTCTGAGGAAAGCGTCTTCCAGGGTCTCGCGCTGCGGCAGGACCGCCACCAGCGGGGTGCGACGCGCCTCCAACAGACCGAGGACGCGATAGACGAGGGCCGGCGGGACGAGCAGGTTCGTCCGGCCCGTCTCGGGCTGCTCGACGCGCCCGCCCAGAGTCGCTATCTCTCGCGCCAAGACCTCGTCGCGCTCCCCCGCCTCGATCTGCACCGCGACTTCGGCGCGCGTCCGGGTGATCTCCGCCGGAGTGCCGCAGGCGACCAGCTTGCCCCGCGCGAGAACGCCGACGCGGTCGCAGACGCTTTCCATCTCGGACAGCAGGTGCGACGACACGAACACCGTCTTGCCCTCGCCCTTGAGCGTGGACAGCAGCGCGCGCAGTTCTTTCCGCCCGACTGGGTCCAAGCCCGACGATGGCTCATCTAAGATCAGCAGATCGGGGTCGCCGACCAGCGCCGACGCGAGGCCGACTCGCTGTGTCATGCCTTTGGAACACTTGGAAAGCGTCATGTGCCTGTTGTCGGCCATGCCGACCGTCGTCAGGCAGGCCTCGACACGGTCTCGGGCGCGCTGGCCGGACAGGCCGGCGAGGCCGGCGTGCGCCCGGACGACTTCCAGGGCAGTCAGGAACTTCGGGAAATAGGGCTGCTCGGGCAGGTAGCCGACGCGCCGACGCGCCTCGTCGTCCCAGACCGGGCGCTCGAACAGCCAGGCCCCGCCCCGCGTGGGCGGGATGAAGCCCAGCAGCATCTTGATCGTCGTCGTTTTGCCCGCCCCGTTCGGGCCGAGGAAGCCGAACAGGCCGCCCTGAGGCACTTGGAGGCTGAGGCCGTCCACCGCGACACGCTTCCGCTTCTGGCGCGGCGCGGGGTACTCTTTCGAGAAGTTCTCGATATGGATTGCTGGGGCGGACATCGTGTACCGTTCCTTTATCGTTAAGGAATCTCTTGTTGTCATTATCGGCCTTTGGCGTCTGGTCTTTAGGGTACAATGCCGTCAGCATGAGACATCCCTACGCTCAAATCACACCCGAAACAGTCCAGGCCAGGTTGGCGGAGCAACCCCTCCAGATCGTTGATGTACGGGAACGTTGGGAATATGCGCGGCGGCACATCCCCGAGGCGCTTTTGATGCCGATGGGGGAGTTCGCCGAGCGATGCCGCGTGGAACTCGCCCCGATCCGGGAGATCGTCCTGGTCTGTGAGCACGGCGTTCGGAGCGAGTCTGCCGCGCAGTATCTGGCCTCACTCGGGTATGAGCATGTTTCGACAATGACCGGCGGTATGTCGCGCTACGCGGGAGCAACGGAAGAGGGAGCCTGGGATGCCTGAGATGCTGATCGAGCGCCCGATGATCCGCACCGACGATGACCTCGCCGCGCTGTGCCAAGACCTGCGCGCGGCGGGCCGCTTCGGCCTGGACACGGAATTCCTCGGGGAACGAACTTACGTCCCGCGCTTGTGCTTGGTGCAGGTGGCGACGGAGGGTTTTATCGCACTCGTCGACACCATCGCCGTGCGGAACCTTGGCCCGCTCTGGGCGCTGGTCGCTGACTCGTCGATTGGGAAAGTGCTTCACGCGGCCCGCGAGGATCTGCGGCTGGCGTATTACGGCGGCGGGCGGATCATCCCACAGAACGTCTTCGACACCCAGGTCGCCGCCGGGTTCGTCGGCCTGCCGATGTTCCCCCTGAGCTATGCCCGGCTGACGGAGGCGCTGATAGGCGTGAAGCTGGGAAAAGGCGAGACGCGCAGCGAATGGGACCGGCGCCCGCTTTCCCCGGAACAGATTTCCTACGCCCGCGATGACGTGCGCTATCTGCTGCCGATCGCGGACCGCCTGACGTCCGTGCAGACCCGGCTCGGCCGCGTCGAGTGGATGCGGGAGGAGATGGCGCGGTTCTCGACGGCGGGCGTCTACGAGCCGGACCCGGATCTAGCCTACCTGCGGCTGCGCGGCCCGCGCTCGGGGCTGACGCGCCGCCCGACGGCCCTGCTGCGTGGGCTGGCAGCCTGGCGCGAACGGGAAGCCGCCGACAGGGACGTTCCGGCGCGCACACTGCTCCGCGATGAAGCCTTGACGGAACTCGCCCTGCGCCCGCCTCGTCGCTTGTCCGATTTCGCCCGCCTCCGCGCGTTCCCCGCCGGAGAAGACGTCTCTCTAGGGCCGGAACTTCTGA
>CAXUCQ010000161.1:0-6579 GCA_964249295.1 uncultured Armatimonadales bacterium
ACAATGACTTCAAGATCGACTGGGGTCCCGACAGCGTGTCTCACACACAGCGCTTCGGCCTCGACCTGTCGGGCCTGCGGACACTGGTCTTCACCCATCAGCATTGCGACCACCTCGTCCCGACGGAACTGGAATGGACGACTCCGCCCTCGACCCAGACACCTCCTGCCGAACCCATCGCCGTCTACGGCAACGCGAAAGTCCTGGAGATGCTCCGCGCCGAGTTCCCCTTCCCCGCTGAGCGGAACCTCGATCTGCGCCTGCTGGAGCCATTCGTGCCTGTCACGACGCCGACGGGGGATGAGCTTCTCCCCCTGCCCGCCGACCATGCGCCGGGCGCGCTGCTGCTGCGGATCACCCGTGACGATCGGCGGCTACTTTACGGCCACGACACGGGGTTGTTTCCTGAAGACACCATCGCCGCGCTCGCCGATGCCCCGCTCCACGCGGCCCTCTTCGACTGCACCTACGGCGGCGCCCCGACCAACAACCGGGGACACATGGGCATCGACGGCGTCCTGCAGACGATTGAGCGACTGCGTTCCGTGGGAACCATCACACGGGAGACGACTCTGATCGCGACGCACTTCTCCCACAATGGCGGCCTGCTGCACGCCCAGTTGGTGGAGCGTTTCGCCCCTCACGGCGTCCAGGTCGCCTATGACGGCCTTGCTCTCGAAGTCTGACCCATTCACAGGAGAACACCTACCATGACACCGCGCGTCCGCGAGATACTATCCTGGTACGAGTCCGACAACCCCGGCACGCTCACCAACCTCGCGCGTCTCTTAAACCACGGCAAGCTCGGCGGCACCGGCAAGTTCGTCATCCTGCCCGTCGACCAGGGCTTCGAGCACGGCCCCGCCCGGTCGTTCGCCCCCAATCCCCCGGCCTACGACCCGCGCTACCACTTCCAGCTCGCCCTGGACGCCGGGTGCAACGCCTACGCCGCCCCTCTCGGCTTCCTGGAGGCCGGCGCGCGCGAGTTCGCGGGCGAACTGCCGCTCATCCTCAAGGCCAACAACCACGACCTGCTGATGAACGAGAAGGACCCCGACCAGGCGTGGACGGCCACGGTCGAGGACGCCCTGCGCCTGGGCTGCTGCGCCATCGGCCTGCCCATCTATCCCGGCTCCTCGCACCGCCTGGCGATGTACGAGAAAGTGCAGGCGGTCGCCGCCGAAGCCAAAAAGAACGGCCTGGTCGTCATCCTCTGGAGCTACCCGCGCGGGAGCGAACTCAGCAAGGAGGGCGAGACCGCCATCGACGTCTGCGGCTACGCCGCCCAGATCGCCTGCCAACTCGGCGCGCACATCGTCAAGGTCAAGCTGCCGACGGCCTTTATCGAGCAGCCCGAGGCAAAAAAAGTCTACGAATACAAACACATTCCCATCGCCACTCAGGCCGAGCGCGTCCGCGACGTCGTCCAGTGGGCCTTGGAGGGGCGGCGCATCTGCATCTTCTCCGGGGGCACGTTCGACAGTGACGACGCCAAGTTCTTCGGCGAAGTTCAGGCCATCCAGGACGGCGGCGGCTTCGGCTCGATCATCGGCCGCAACTCGTTCCAGCGCCCCAAAGAGGACGCCCTCAAGTTCCTCGGCCACGTCATCGACATCTACGCGGGGAAGTAGAAGTCCTCCGAAGACGCCGACGACGCAGGAATCGGCATTGGGCGCGTCGAACAAGCGGACATACATAACGCCATGTCCGACACGCCCGACAATCTGCCCCCGCCTATCGCTCCCGCCGCTCCCGGCGGCGGGGCGCCTCCCGAAGAGGTGCGCGGCCTGCTGCGAGCCGCCCTCGCGCATGGCGCCCGCGCCACGCCGCTCTGCCGGGCCGTCATGGGCTGGCTGTGCGGGGAGGCGACCGAGCCGTCGATCGTCCGGGCGCACGTCGGCGCGGATGGGCGCGTCTGGCTGCGGCTGTCGGACGAGGCGTACCCGGAGCCGTTCGGCACGTTTCTGGAGTTTCTGGAACAGGTCCGCGTGCTGTGCGTCGCGCTCGGCATGACCGAGCTGCAGACCCGGCAGGCCGTCGGACTGGCGCAGACTCGCTTGTTTTAAGACCGCTCGCTCGGGAGCCGTCCCTGCGCTCTAACGGGAGCCGCCCTCACGCCGCACCCACACGCGCGAAATGCGGAACGCGCCCGCCGCCTCGTGCGTGTCGTCGCCTAGGAACAGGAAGTCGGGAGTGCGGTACGGGTTGATCGGCCCGTTGAAGGCCGTGTAGTCGCGGATCGGCCCCGACAGCAGGACATGGCCGTCCGCCGTCAGCCGGTACGCGCCGTCTCGGACGCGCAACTCGTAGTGGGTCAGCCCCGCCGCGCCCCGGCCCGGCGCCGTCGCGTCCCAGGCCGCGCCCTCGGCGTGCAGGAACAGGGGACGGTCGGACTGCGCCCAGACCTGACCCGTCCAGAACGCCAGCTCCAGCCCCCGAGCGTCATGCCCCAGCACGATCAGGTCCACCCCGCCGCGATTGGGTGCGGCGTGCGCCTCGGCGGTCACGCGCAGATCGAAGCCGACCGTGTAGCCCGCCCGCCGGTCCAGCGGGAACGGCGACACGGTCGAATAGCCGCCCCGGAAGGCCGGGTTTTTCATCGTCGAGAAGCCCGCCGCGCCCGCGCCCTGCGGCGACCGGGGCTTGGTCTCAGTTCCGCCGGTCGCGTAGAAGAGCCAGCCCTGGGAACCCGGTGACGTCCCCAAGGCGCTGTCGTACAGCACGCGCGTTAGGCCGCCCCCTTTGGCCGCGCGGGCGTGGTGACGCGCCGCGCCCGCCGCCACCGGCAGCGCGCAGACCGCGACCGCCGCGCCGCAGGCCCCGCTTCCGAGCATCCGTCGAATCCTCTGCTTGTCCATGCCCCGCAGTATACCCGGCCCGTTGCTCGGCGGCGTCGGCCCGCCGTTTATGCGGCCCGGTGACGGGGTAAATCCGAGGCACCGGCGGGCTGCGCCGGAGCATGATCGGGGGGACGACGGATGGCGCTTGGCATCAAGACGGAAACCACGGACGATGGCATCGAAGTCGTCACGCTGTACGGCGAGGTGACTCTGGCGGAGGCGGACGAGTTCCAGGCCGCCCTGCGCCCGCTGCGCGACGCGGGCCGGACTCGCTTCATCTTCGACTTCTCCGACGCCCCGTTCCTCGACAGCGCCGGCCTGCGCGTGCTGGTGGAGTTGTACCGCGCCGTCCAGCCCGACGGAGCCGTCTGGGTCGCGGGCGCGGCCCGCGTCGTGCGCCAGACGTTCGAGATCACGCGCCTGTCCACGCTGCTGCGCCTGGCCGACACGACGGTAGACGCGCTGTCGGAGCTGCGCCGGACGGCCTCTGCGGCGTAGAAAGCCCTGGCGTGGGAGGAATGCCCAACGCCGCCGTGCCGGACCGCACGTCGCGCGGGACGCGCTTGGGCATCCCGCAAACGATCCTCTCCGCCCGATCCCACGGCGTCATCGTTGAGGTGCAGCCCATCAGAGGGCGCTGCGCCCTCCTACGGATCGCCTTTCTTCCCATAGTTGCTGTTGAGGATGAGGAAGTCGGCGGCGTTGACCCGCCCGTCCCCGTTGAGGTCGGCGGCGGCGCTGTAGCCGGCCTGCCCGCTCCTGGTGCCGTAGGCGGCGTTGAGGACCAGGAAGTCGGCGGCGTTGACGCGGTTGTCGCCGTTGATGTCGCCGCCGGGCAGCGTGAAGGGGGGAAGGGTGACGTCCCCGCCCGTAGCGTCGAGGGCGACGTCATGCCGCAACCATGTGCTCCCTTTGACGCCCAGGGTGTACGTCCCCGCCGGGACATCGGCGAGGGTGAAGGAACCGTCCGCGCTAGGGGTGAGGGCCTGGGTCGTGGCGGCGCCTGTGGTCGCGCCGGAGGGGGTGAGGGTGAAGGTCAGCGGCTGGGCGAGGCTGCCGGACGACAGGCCCTGCAGCGAGACCGTCCCCGAGACGGTCGTGAACGCCTGCCCGACATCGAAGTAGTTGATGTTCCAGTTGGCGCTGTTGGAGAGCAGCCGGATGCGGTGAAAGCCCGCGCCGAGGCTGACGCCGGACACGACCACGTTCTGCCAGGCGTCCCATCCTCCGGTGTTCGGCACCGTGACCGTGGCGACCCGGCTGTCGTCCACCTCCACGTTGAAGCTGCCGCCGGAGTACGGCGACGCCAGCCGGAACGTCAGCGGGTACGTACCCGCGTGGCTCGCCTGGACCGAATAATTCAGCCACTCGTCCGGCGTCATCCAGCCGACGTAGTAAGAATTCTCGTCCGTCGTGGCCCCGATCCCGACCCCATCCTGCCGGTACTGACCGCCCTGGTTGACGGTGGAAGCCGAGTGGTAGCCGAATCCCTCGCCGCCGAGGTCATAGTTCTCCGCCTCAACCCGCGTCGGGATGGCCGGCGCAGTCCCGGCGTAGGGCGTGCTGCCCATCTTCCACAGATGCACATAGTCGATGGGGAAACTCTGGGGGAAGATGCTGTTGTCGATCGTCCCACCCCAGGTCCCGCCGATGGCGTCGTTCAGGATCAGGTGGAACGGCTGGTCGAACGGCCAGGTGGTGGACGTGCCGCCGTTGCGCGACTGGTAGAAGTACTGGACGCCGTCCACGAAGCCGGCGATGTGGTCGGGCGCCCAGTCCACCCGATAGTCGTGGAAGGCGGTGGGGGCGGTCGGGACCGTGGTCTGGGCCGAGTCGCCGCCGCCGCCCGTGGCGGCGCTGTGGGACGTGAAGTGGACGACGGTCGGGCTGGAGCCGCGCTGCTCCATGATGTCGATCTCGCCGCTGTTGGGCCAGCCGCCGTAGACGCTGCCCACCGGCATCATCCAGATCGCCGGCCACAGCCCGGCGCCCGACGGCAGTTGCGCCCCGACCTCCAGCGTCCCGTAGGTCCAGGACGGGACGGACTCGATGCGGGCCGATGTGAGGTTGGACAGCGCGGTGATAACGAGATGCCCCGAGCCGTCGATAGCACAGTTGCTGAGCGCGTTGGTATAGGTCTCGGCCTCGTTGTTGCCCCAGCCGTTGTTGTTGCCCAGGTCGAAAGACCACTCGCCGGCGCTGACCGGGCCGGCCGCCCCCGAGAAATCCTCGGTCCACTGGGGCCACCACTGCTGGGCGGCGGCGGGCCGGACGCCCGCCAGCGCGACGGCCACAAGGACCGCGAAGACTACGACGATGTTCTTCATTGTGCTTGCCTTTTTCGGATCGTCTCTTTGTAATCGTCTTAGTTTGGACACTGGCGCGTAGGCGTGTGCGACCGCCTGCTTGTCCGCAGGATCATCTTCGGCGCGTGAAATGCCGCCCCGCGTGTCGGGATGGCCCTGCGTGTGTGTCCCCGGCGTGTCAGCGCATACGTATGCGCAGAACGGGCAAATAAGACCGCTTCTCCGGCAAAAGGAAAAACTGCCTTATGGTACCACAGGTCCGGCGCGCTGTCAACCGACTCTCGCACTGCCCGGCGGCGGCGTCTCGCCCACGGCGCACCCGGCGCACAGACAGACCCGGTCCGGCACCGCGACCGGGGACGGGCCGGCGTCATGGCGGAAACGAGAGACGAGCGGCACTAGCAGTCCGTGACATCAAGGCCCGCCGCCAGGGCGCGGACGTTCGGCGACTGGCACGGCGGGCTGCGGGTGGGGTTGATGCCGCGCTCTTCCCCGCTCACGACGCGAGGCGGAACAGCGGCTGATCCGCCTGCGCCTGGGCGCGGACGGCGGCCAGTTCCAGGGCCGACAGGGGCGTAAAGGCGTCGGCGATGTCAAGGGCGAGGCGGAACAGGCGGATGTCGCCGGGGGGGAGCGCCGCCGTGACGGGCAGGGACAGGGTGTAGCGCAGGGCCGCCGTCGCTTCGGCGCGGTCGGCGAGCGGCTCGTACCAGGCCTTCGGGTATTCACGCCTGTGGGGGTCACCCTCGCGCCAGGGGCCGCGCGCCATGCCTTTGAGGGCGAGGCGGGCGACGCCCTGAGCCTGGGCGGCTGCCATCACCTGCGGGCCGAAGCCGGCCCGCTCGCAGGTGACGTAGTTGAACGGGAACAGGAGGCTGTCGAACGAAAACTGCGCCAGGGCGGCCAGCGCGGCGGAAACGCTGTGCGCGCTGAAGCCGAGATGGCGCACCTTGCCCTCGCTGCGCGCCTTCACGACGGCCTCCACGACGCCGCCGGGGCCGAAGGCCTGCGCCACGTCGTCGTCGGACGTGAGGGCGTGCAGTTGGTACAGGTCGAAATGGTCGGTCTGCATCCGGCGCAGGGACTGTTCCAGCTCCTCACGCGCCCCCGCCGCGTCCCGCCGGCCCGTCTTGCAGGCCAGAAACACGCCGTCCCGATAGGGCCGCAGCGCCGGACCCAGGCGCTCCTCGGCGTTGCCATAGGACGGGGCCACGTCGAAGTAGTTGACGCCCCGGTCGACGGCCTCGCTGACGTACTGATCGGCCTCGGCGGGCGTGACGTCCATGACGATGATGCCGCCGAAGCCGAGCACGCTCAGCGTCCGCCCCGTGTCCCCGTATGCGCGCTGTTCCATGACGGTCGTGACCTTCCTCGAGTGCGTTCTTGCGATAGACGTTTTGCGTCAGTCCCAGGGCTGAACCCCTGGGCTGGGG
>CAXUCQ010000162.1:0-5538 GCA_964249295.1 uncultured Armatimonadales bacterium
ACCGGCGGCAGCGTCGTGGACTATCAGCCTGTCGACATCACCGGCGCCCCCCGCGCCAACCCGCCCACGGTCGGTGCCTATGAGGGGCAGCAGGCCGGCACCCGGACGGGCCTGACCCGCAGCCTCAACCCCTCCGTCTACGGCCAGCGCGTCACCTTCACCGCCGCCGTCGTCAACACGGCCACCGGCGCCGCGCCGACCGGAATGGTGCAGTTCAGCGTCAACGGCGCCAACCTGGGAGGGCCGGTCTCCCTGAACACCGACGGCACGGCCAGCGTCATGACCACGACCCTGCCCACCGGCTCGGACGCCATCCAGGCCGTCTACAGCGGCGACGGCGCCCACACCGGCGGCAGCGCCTCGCTGGCCCAGACCGTGCTGATCGCCGACACGACCTCGCTCGCCAGCAGCCTCAACCCCTCCGCCTACGGGCAGGGCGTCACCTTCACCGCCACGGTCGACACCCACGGCGGCCCCGCCCCCCAGGGCAGCGTCCAGTTCGCCGTGGATGGCGTCAACACGGGTGTCCCGGTCCCTCTCACGGGCATTCAAGCCTCCTTCGCCACGTCCGCATTAACGCTCGGCAGCCATACCGTCACCGCCGCCTTCACCGGCAGCGGCTTCCAGAACAGCGGCGCCTCGCTGACGCAAATGGTCAAACCTGCGACCGTCACCGGCATCTCGGTCGGCTGGGGCACGCAGTCCGCACCGCTCACGGCGGGCGCCGCCTTGCCCTGGGCGGGCATCGGCAAGCTGACCGTCACCCTCAACGCCCCCGCCGGGCTGACTTCCGGCGACGTCGCGCTGACCGGCAAGGCGGTGGCGAACTACGGACCCGTCACGGTCAGTGCCTCCGGCAGCGTCTACACGGTCACGCTCGCCAAGCCGATCTCCGCCCCGGACCGGCTGACGCTCACCGTCGGCAACGCGGATGTCACGACCTACAGCGTGTCCTTCAGCGTACTGCCGGGCGATGTCAACGGAGACGGGGCGGTGAACGCCTCGGACATGGCGCTGGTCAAGAACGCCATCGGCGGGGCGTACAAGCAGACCGACGACATCGACGGCAGCGGCACGGTGGACGCCACCGACTACAACGCCGTCAAGCAGCGCGTCGGCACCAAGTTGCCGTGACGAAGCAGACGGGGGCGGGGGTGGCAGATCCGCCCCCGTCCCGACCGACATGAACACAACACTCAACAAGAAGGAACAGAAAACACCATGAACCTCGCCCCACGATCCGCCTTTCTCCCCCTGGCCGCGCTTGCGGCGCTCGGCGCCCTCCTGCTCCCGGCCCGGCCCACCTGCGCCCAGGCGCAGGGCCTGTTCACTATCAGCAACGTCGTCGGTGCGGCCCCCGGCGGCTCTGGCTCTTTCGACATCCTCCTGACCGCCGCAGGCGGGGACCTCAGCGTCGGGACTTTCACCGTCGAGCCGACCCTGGGCGCCGCCGGCGTCACGTTCACCGCCGCCGGCTTCAACACCGGCACGCCCTACATCTTCCCTGACTCTTTTGACCAGGACAACGGCCTTACCCTGAGCGACGAGGCCGACGACCCGTTTCCCAACACCGACCTGATCGCCAGCGACAGCGACGATCAGAACAACAGCGCCGTCACCGTCGCGGACGGCGAGACGGTCGGCCTGGCACACGTCACCTACACGTTCGACGCGGCGGACACGCCGGGTTCGGCCTACACAGTAAGCTTCAACCCCGACGGCACGTCCCTCTCGGACGGGACCGGCGCCGTCTCGTACCCCTTCACGACCGCGCCGGGGACTCTGGTGGTCAGCCCCGCCGCCGCGCCGGAACCGTCTGGATGGACTACCCTGGGACTTACAAGCCTGTTCACGGCGGGGCTGATGCTGCGCGCCCGGCGGAGGCGGTTCACCGGCGCTGAGCAGACTCCGGTGTGAGCCGTCCAAAGGGCCTGACGCCCGACGCCCCGGCACACCCAACCCAGATGGACCAGGGGGCGCCGGACGGAACCGCCCGCGTGATTTCGGCGGCCATTGGCCTGTTGCGACGTTCCACCCGGTATACTCTATGCCGTGAGCGATCTAACCCATCTTGATGAACAGGGCAAAGCGCGCATGGTGGACGTGTCCGCCAAGCAGGCGACGCGGCGCGTGGCGACGGCGCAGGCCGTGGTGACGATGCAGCCACAGACGCTGGACAAGATCCGGCAGAACACTCTCGCCAAAGGCGACGCCCTGGCCGTGGCGCGGGTGGCGGGAGTCCTCGCCGCCAAGCGCGTCGATGAACTCATTCCCCTCTGCCACACGCTGCCGCTGTCCGACGTGACCGTGGATTTTGAGTTCCGCGAGAACGAACTGCAGATCACGGCGACCGCCGTGACGGTCGCGCAGACCGGGGTTGAGATGGAGGCGCTGACGGCGGCGGCCGTGGCGGCGCTGACGGTCTATGACATGGCGAAGGCCGTGGACAAGCGCATCGTCATCGGGCAGGTGCATCTGGTCTCAAAGACGGGCGGCAAGAGCGGGGACTTCCAATGGCAGACCTGATTCGCGTCGGCGTCCTGACGGTCAGCGACCGGTGCAGCCGGGGCGAACAGGAAGACCGATCCGGCCCCGCCATCGCCGAGGCGCTGCCCCCGGAAGAGTTCGTGATCGCGCTCCAGGCCGTGGTGCCGGACGAGAAGCGAATCATCGGCGACACGCTGCGCCGCTGGTGCGACGAGTACGCCTGTGACGTGATCCTGACGACGGGCGGCACCGGTCTCAGCCCGCGCGACGTCACCCCCGAGGCGACGGAGAAGGTCATCGAACGCCCGTGGGCCGGCCTCAGCCAGTTTCTCTTGCTGGAAGGCCTGAAACAGACGCCATTCGCGCCCCTGTCGCGCGGACTGGCCGGGCTGCGTGGCGCGACGCTGATCGTCAACCTGCCCGGCAGCCCCGACGGCGCCCGGCAGGGGGTCCAGAGTCTGCTGCCCCTGCTGCCGCACGCCGTGGCCGTGCTGAAGGCGGAAGCGACGACGCACCCGACACCAAACCAAGGCCCCTGAACCAAGGCTCTTGACCATGCTCACGTACAACGAAGCCGTCGCGCAGATCATCGGCAAGGTGAACATCCTGCCGTCGGCAGATGTGCCGCTGATGGACGCGCTCGGTCTCGTCCTGGTGGAAGACGTGACTTCGCCCCACGACATCCCACCTTTCACCAACAGCGCTATGGACGGCTTCGCCGTGCGCGCCGCCGACATCGAGACGGCGACCGCCTATCGTCCCGTTCCTCTGCCTGTCGCGGGCGAGGTCGCTGCTGGGGACACGACGGCGCGGACTCTGGCGCCACAAACCGCCCTTCGCATCATGACCGGCGCCCCGCTGCCCGCCGGGGCGGACACGGTCGTGCCGGTCGAAGACACCGAAACACACGCGGCTCACGTCCTCGTGAAAGAAGCCTATGCGCCGGGCCGCTTCGTCCGGGACGTGGGCGAGGATGTCGCCTCGGGGGCGGTCGTCGTTTCCGCGGACAGCCCCCTGCGCGCCGCCGAGATCGGGATGTGCGCTGCCGTGGGGCGGCGGACGGTGCGGGTCTATCCCCATCCGCGTGTCGCCCTTGTCAGCACCGGCGATGAACTCGTCGAACCGGGTGACTCACTCCAGTATGGTCAGATCTACAACTCCAACGCCTACGCGCTTGCGGCGCAGGTGACGGAGGCGGGTGGCCGGGTCGTCGAGCGCCGCATCGCCCGCGACACCCCCGACGCGCTGCGCGAGGCGTTCGACGCCTGCGGGGGCGCGGACGTGATTTTGACCAGCGGCGGCGTGTCCGTCGGGGAGCACGATCATGTCAAGGCCGTGTTCGCCGAGCGCGGCACGGTGGACTTCTGGCGCGTCGCCATCCGGCCCGGCAAGCCGCTGGCGTTCGGCCAGTGGGGGCGGACGCTGTTCTTCGGTCTGCCCGGCAACCCGGTGTCGTCGATGGTGACGTTCGAGCTGTTCGTGCGGCCTGCGCTGCTCAGGATGCGCGGACTGGCCGACCTGTTCCGGCCGGTCGTCCAGGCGCGGCTGACCGCCGACGCGCGGCACGAACCGGGCCGCCAGAGCTACCAAAGGGCGTTCCTGACCCGTGAGGGCGACCAGTTTCTGGTACGCCCCGGCGGCGCGCAGGGGTCTCACCAGATGCGCGGGATGGTGTCTGCCAACGCGCTGCTCGTCCTGCCCGACAACGTCGCCCACGTTTCCGCCGGTGAGTTCGTCTCCGTGCTGCTGCTGGATTCGCCCCCTTCCCTGTAGATTCGCTGGGTTCACGCCAATCATAGCAACTGGGGGAAGACGCCAGATGCCGGGAGCGACGCGGGCGGTCGAGATGGGGGAGACCTGGGTGACACGGACGAGCACGGCTCGTCTTGTCGCGCACGGTCTGGGCGCGTGTGTCGGCCTGTGCCTGTACGACGATGCCGTCCGACTGGCCGCGATGGTCCACATTGTTCTGCCCGAGACGCTGCCACTCAGGTCGCAAAGCCCTTCCTCACCAACGTACACCCCTCTCCCCGGCAGATGTGCCGACACCGCCGTCCGCCATGCCGTCGAACAGATCGTCCTGCAGGGCGCCCGCGCCGACCGTCTCCGGGCCGCTATGGCGGGCGGCGCGCGGATCTTCTCCCACGCCGCCGGAGCCGCGCCCCTGTCCCGTCTGGAGATCGGGGCGCGCAACGTGGCAGCCGTGCGCGCCGCGCTGCGACAGGCGCGGGTCCCGCTGGTGGCCGCGGATGTCGGCGGCAGTTGCGGGCGGACCGTCACGTTCTGCGTCGGTACGGGGGACGTTTTCGTCCGACGGATCGGCGCGGAGGAGCAGCCGCTGGCATTTCTGGGACGAACGGACGCTTCCTCTCAGAAGGAAACGGCCTGGCTTGGACGCTGACTCCCTGGGAAGTCTGACGCGGCAGATGTGGGAACTCCCGGCCATGACCGCCCGCCTCCTGAGGCTCGCCAGAGTTCGTTTTCGCAGATTTGTTGTCACGACGCGACGGTTCGTTTTCGCAAATTTTGTGTTCATGGGTCAGCCCTCTGGTGCAAGGCTCCCATACCGGGTTTCCCGTTACTAGTAGTCTTGTGTCTATTATGGCAGATAACGTCGGCGTTGTCTAGAGGCGGAACAAGGAGGAGAACGAAGAACAAGGCTTCCAGTGGAGTGGGTCATCGAACAGGCGGCTGGCGGCGAGGCGGTGCGGGTCCTTGCCGTCCGCGCCGACCTGCCACAGTTCCGGGTTGAAACGATTGTGGCGGTATGCGTCCCGCAGGAAGTAGACCCTGCCGGGATCGTCTGAGATGCGGGGGCAGGAAGCGTCGTTGACGTCCAGCAGGCGCGTCGTCACTCGGGTCGTGCGCTGGTAGAGGTACAGGCCGTAGCGGCAGCGGCTGGCCGGGACGCTGGCGGCGTAGACGATGCCGGCGCCATCCGGCGTCCACTCAGGGCTGGTGCTGTCGTCGCGGTCGCTCGTGACCGCTCCGGGCGGCGCGGTCCCCTCGCTGTCGGCGAGGTAACAGACCGGCTTCGTGTCGGCGGCGTCC
>CAXUCQ010000162.1:5548-6559 GCA_964249295.1 uncultured Armatimonadales bacterium
CCTTTCGATAGCCGCCGTGCGTGACCTGGCGCAGTCCTGTCCCATCCACGTTGATGATGAAAACGTCGCAGGTCGTTCCCCACAGGTTGGCCGGGCCGTGGTCCTGAAAGCGCGCGAAGACGATCCGCCGCCCGTCCGGCGACAGGGCGGGGTCTGTGTCGCAGCCGCCGCCGTCGAGGCCGGTCACCTGCCGCACGGCCAGGCTGCGGGTCGTGAGCAGGAAGATGTGCGTCGGCAGATCGGGGCGCGGCGCGGCGGCGTAGGCCACTGTGCCGCCGTCTTGGGAGAAGGCGGGATGTTCCTCATCGCGGGCGGAGCGTGTCAGAGGCGTGACGTGGTGGGTGACAAGGTCGAGGCAGTAGAGGTCGCGGCAGCCTTGCCCGTGTCCGTTGAACACGATGCGCCCGCCGGAGCGGCTGATGTCAAAAGAGATGTCTGCGTCGTGGTTAGAATCATGATCTGACGGAAGTGCCATGAGTGAAGGGAGCCAGTTCCGCAAGGCTTGGATGGACGCGGCCAACAGGGCGGCCAGCGCGACACTCGCAAACAGCAGCCATTTCCGTCTTGTCCTTGACACTGCTTTATGGCCTTTATGCTTGAACCCGCTGAAGAGCGCCCTGTAGAGTCTCTGCAGGGCGGCGATGGAAGGTAGTCACTACCGGCACGGCAGTATCGGCGATGCCATCGGTCCCAATGAAGAAGTCTGGAGTACCGGCCCTTCCACGGTCTACGTCCCGACTGCTTGTGTTATTGCACACTGTGCTGTGGCGTGTATTCCTTCGTATCCGCAGATGACGACCCGGCCGTCGTCCGATGCTCCGTCTACTCTGTGGTTGTTGGCACAAAGCAACGGCGAGCCTCTAAGCTGATAGAAGAGGACCATCCAGCGGGTCGTCCTTCTTCCCTCGTGTCGCCCTGAACCGAAGCGTGATCTTCCTTGACAGACAGCGAAAGCCCCCGTATAATCTAGGGGAGCAGACTGTCGGGGCCGAAAGAATGGAGCATCTATGG
>CAXUCQ010000163.1:0-6553 GCA_964249295.1 uncultured Armatimonadales bacterium
CACGCGGGGCAGAAGTGTGCGCCGCGGGCCTTGGGCCACCGCGCCCGGCAGGCGCGGCACTGCCGGCGCGCGACGCGGGCGTCGGCCCAGCGGGCCAGCGGGTCGCCGGGCAGCCCGACCAGGCCGCCCAGCAGCAGCAGGCCGCCTCCCCACATCGTCCACGTCAGGCCCGGCCCCAGCAGTTGGTCGTCGGGGACGTCCCAGCCGCCGACCTCGATGTTGCCGGTGTGGAACTGGTCCAGCAGGCGGTTGACGGGGAACAGGGCCATCTGCGCCCCGATGGCTTGATGCTTGACGCGGCGCGGGATGTCGCGCCGGGCGGTCACAACGCCGTGGAGGACGAACAGCGCCCCGGCGACGCACAGGAGGGGGGAGCGGCGCGCGCCGAGCAGGACCAGGGCGGCGACGGCGAGGCAGAGGCCGCCGCCCGCAAAGACGAAGCCGGGCAGGCCCAGGTCGATGTTCTTGAACAGCGTCACCCGCGCCCACGGCCCCAGCGTTCCGGCCAGCGCCGCCCCTGCCCCTGCGAGGGTCAACGCCTGGCCGAGCGCTGCGGCGGCGCGGGCGGTGAAGGTGGAACGCGGCACGTTTATTTCCGCCCCGCCCGGCCCAGGGCGCGGCGGAGGAAGCCGCCGGAGCGGTCGAGGACCTGCCGGGCGTCGTCCGCCGACAGCCCCGATTCGAGCATGAGGATGGCGAGCTTGGCCGACCCGCCGGCCTGGGCCAGCGCGTCCTCGGCGTCCTCCCGGTCCGCGCCCGTGACCTGGGTGACGATGCGGCGGGCGCGCGCCTTGAGTTTGGTGTTGGTCGCCTGCACGTCGACCATCAGGTTGCCGTAGGTCTTGCCGATCTCCATCATCGCGCCGGTCGAGATCATGTTCAGCACCATCTTCTGCGCCGTGCCGCTCTTCAGCCGGGTCGAGCCGGCGAGAGCTTCCGGGCCGACGACGACGGCGATGGTGATCGCCGCCAGGTCTTCCAATTCGGAGGGGCGGTTGTTGGTCAGGCCGATCGTGGACGCCCCGCGCTTTTTGGCCTGGCGCAGCGCGCCCAGCACGAACGGGGCGCGGCCCGACGCGCTGATGCCGACGACGGTGTCGCGGTCGCTGACGTCGGCCTCGATCATGGCCGCCGCGCCCAGGTCCGGGTCGTCCTCGGCCCCCTCGACGGCCCGGAACATGGCCTCCCGCCCGCCGGCGATGATGCCCTGGACGAGCGTGGGCGGGACGCCGAACGTCGGCGGACACTCGGCGGCGTCGAGCACGCCCAGCCGCCCGCTGGTGCCGGCACCCAGGTACAGCAGTCGCCCGCCGGCGCGGAGCGAATAAGCGGCGCGTCCGACGGCGCGGGCGATCCGGGGGATCTCGAGGGCGACGGCGGCGGCGACCGTCGCGTCCTGGGCGTTCAGCAGGCGCAGGCGCGACTCGACATCCAGGGAGTCGATGTCCGCGAGGTCCGCGTCGATGGCTTCGGTCGCCAGGGCGTCGAGGGCGAGGGTCTCGCGGCTGACTTGGTCGGGCATGGGGAACTGTCCTCGGCTGAAAACGTGTTACAGCGGTGTGTTACGGTCACGACGCGGTCTTGTCCGATAATGCGGTTTATCACTGCGTGAGGTGTTGATAACTATGCCGACGTATGGCTACGAATGTCTGGCCTGCCACGATCAGATTGAAGTCTTCCAGAGCATCAAGGACGCGCCCCTGACGGTCTGCGAGGCGTGCGGCGGGGCGCTGCGGAAGCGCATCTACCCGGTCGGGATCGCCTTCAAAGGCTCCGGGTTCTATGTGAACGACTATGCGGCCAAACCCGCCGCCTCCGGCGCTCCGGCGTCCGAGACCAAATCGGACGCCGCGCCGTCTGAGGCGGCGAAGCCCGACGCGGCGAAACCCGACGCCCCCCAGTCGGACGCCCCGAAGGCCGAAGCGAAAGCAGAAGCGCCGAGCGCCGCCCCGGCGACCGCCTGATCCTGTAGACTCCGCAAGGAGAAAAACCCCGTGCCGTCCGGCGCGGGGTTTTTTCAGGTCTGCCGTCAGCGGCGCTATTTGTCGCTGGTGATGAGCAGGTGGCCGGTGGCCGGGTCGTACTGCACGGTCACGTCCAGGGCGGCGTGCAGGAACGACAGCGGGATCATCGTCCGCCCGTTGTCGATGTAGGGCGCCTTGTCCAGCGCGACCGGCGTCTGGTTCACCTGGGCGGTCTTGCTGCCCATCGTCAGCGCGATGTCTTTTTTGTCGGCGTGGGCCGTGACGACGCCGGTGCGGGCCTGCCACATCAGCGAGCCGCCGCCCGCCTCGAAGATCTGCCGCAGAGGCCCGAACATCACGCTCCCTTCCGCGACCAGAGGCCGCTCCAGGGGGAGGCGCGTGCTGTTGAACAGGAGGGACTTGTCGCCCGCCGCCCGGAGCCAGTTGACCGAACTCGACCGCTGGAACGTGTGTGCCGCCACGCGCAGTGTGCGCTGCGGCGTCGGCACCGACACGCGCAGGGTGTGGACCGCCGGGGCCGTCTTGGCGGCCAGCGCGCCGACCGTGGCCTCGAGTCCCGGCAGGGACGGCGAGGACTGGAACTTGGTCGAGAACGAGTCTTGGGGCAGGATCGCCTTTGTCACGACCAGGGCCTGCGGCGCGTGCGACGGGGAGGCTGCGGGCGTGACGGCCAGGACGGCGTCAGGGATCTTCACCACCCGCGTCGCCGGCAGGAGCGGCTTGAAGCCCTGGGTGGGCGTGACGGCCCTCGGGCCGGCGGCGTCCGCCACGAAGGGGCTGGACAGCTCCGGCATCTGTGTGAGCGCCATCTCGTCGATGTCCAGTCTGGGCAGTCTTGCCAACTGCGCGCGCTGCGCGGCGACCTTCGGCGCGGACTGCGCCAGCACGGCGGGGGAAGGCCGGCGCCGGATCGGGGCCGCCTTGGCGGGCTTCACGGCCGCAGGCGCCGCTGCGCGGGGCTTCACGCTCAGGGCCGGCAGGGCCGCGATCTTGGGGGCCGCGACGGCCTGAGCCAGCGGCTTGGCCGCCGGGTGGGGCTTGACGGCCACACGGGGCTTGATCGTCACACGGGGCTTGATCGTCACATGGGGCTTGGGCGCGTCCAGCAGGTCGGTGCGGCGCTCGGTGCGGCCGCCGGGGTTGTTGACGAAGACGCGGATCGGCTGGGCGTGGCCGACGTCCTGCGAGTCGTTGTAGCCGACGGCCTCGATGGTGTGGTAGCCGTTGGGGTAGCCCGTGGTGTCCCAGGAGAACTCATAGGGCGCGTAGTTGCGCAGCGTCTTGAAGTTGTTGTCGATGAACAGCGACACATACGGCGGCTTGCCGCTCGGGTCCGTGGCGCGGACGCGGAGGGTGACTCTGCCCTGCACCTGGCCGTCCACGGCGGGGTTCTCGATGCTCAGGACGGGCGAGCCTTGGCTGGGCGTCAGCGACGGCGTCCCCGGCTGGGGCTGCTCCGGCGAGGGGGTCTCGAAGACGAACGAGCTTTTGGCCGACGCGACCTCGGCGTCGGCGGCGCTGGCGCGGACGACGATGCGGTGCGTGCCGCCGGACAGTGCGCCCGCGTCCACGAGGAAGGACACGACGCCGCGCGTTTCGGGCGTGTCGAGGACCTTCTGCGCGGCCTTGACGCCGTCCACGTACAGCTCGATGACGGCGATCTGGTTGGCACTGCTGCCCTGATAGAAGGCCGAGATCTCGACGGGCTTGACGCCGCTGTAGGTGGTGCGCGGCGCGGGGCTGAGGATGGAAACGGCGGGGCTGCCGTCGCTCTGGGTGACGGGCGCGTTGTCCTGTGCGCCCGCGCGGTGGACGCCGCCCAGACTCAGGCCGAGCGTGGCCGCGAGGGCCACCGCCTGGGCCGCGAGGCCGTGTGCCGAAGGTTTCTTCGCCGAAGAGTTCATCAAGGACGCCTCCAAACTGGGTCTAGGTCGTGCGTGAGATCAGCCGGGTTCGGGTGTGTGACTGAAGCGCTCGTGACCGGGCGCGGGACTCACCCCCGGAGAGGGTGCAGATGCGCGAGCCTACTTTATCACAGGGGCGGGGAAATGTCAAGAAGTATTTTTGTGGGCAGGACGACACGGAAAGAGCCGGCGGGGCTATACGCGGTCTCCCTCACGGGATGGACGCGAAACGCCTCGCCGGCTCTGCTGTTAAAGGCGCGGAACGAGTCCGCGCGATCATCAGACTTTCGGGGTGGGCAGGTGGCAAAGGTAGCCGATCATGACCAGCGAGTGTTTAGACCCGGAGGCGCCGCATCCCGAAGGCTAAAAGGGACTAGCCTTCGCCACCGCCCTGTAAACTATGATCCAATATGAAAACCCTCCTTTGTGTTGAGATGCTGTATTATCCCACATCCGCGGGGCGATGTCAACAAGCGGTCGGGATGTTACGCCACTATTTTTCAGTGCTCCAGGAAGTAGCGGACCTGGGTCAGGACCACGTCGCGGCGGTGGGAGATGGCGATGCGCAGCAGCGAGGCGTACTGGTTGTGCAGGAGCCGGTGCCACCACTTGTGCGAGACCAGTTCGGGCAGCACGATGGTGATGACGTCGTCGGTGCGCTCCTTCTGGACGGTGTCGATGTAGCGCATCAGCGGGCCGATCAGCGAGCGGTAGGGCGACTCCATGATGACCAGGGGCATGTCGCCGCCGTACTGCTGCCACTCCTGCTTGAGCGCCGCCGTGGCGTCGGGGTTGGTCTCGATGTAGATCGCGCGGGTGTCGTCGCTGATCATGCGGGCGTACTTCAGGGCGTTGAGGATGCCCCGGTGCAGGCGCGGGACCAGGACCAGGACGACGTTGCGACTCAGGGGGGTCTCGACGCTCTGGCCGAGGGCCAGCTCGTTGAACATCTCGGTGTAGTGGCGGTTGATCTTCAGGAACGCCCAGACCATCACGGGCAGAATCAGCACGACGAGCCAGGTGCCGTAGTGGGGGTGGTAGTGGCCGACGTGGAAGTAAGGGCTGATGATCGCCGAGGGGGACGGGTCCTCGAACTTGGACACGGCGATGATGGCCGTGACCAGGCCCGTGGCGAGGGCGCCCAGGGCGTTGAAGAACAGACTCGTCTGCCAGCCCTTCTCGCGCGTGCGCAGCCAGCGGCGCACCATGCCGTACTGCGCGATGGTGAACGATGTGAAGACGCCGATGGCGTACAGGTTGAGCAGGTTGTTGACGATGCCGTGGAAGATCACGACCAGGGCGACGGCGAAGACGGCCAGCACCAGGATGCCGTTGGAGTAGGCCAGGCGGTCGCCGATGTTGGCGAGCTGGCGGGGCAGGAAGTTGTCGCGGGCCAGCATGGACGCGAGCTGGGGGAAGCCGGCGAAGGCGGCGTTGGCGGCGATGACGAGCACCAGGGCCGTCGCGTACTGGACGACGTAGAACATGAAGTGCAGGGCGGGCGGCCAGGCGGTGTCGGCGACCTGGCCGACGACGCTTTTGTAGTCGGGCTGGGTGGCGTCCAGGTGGCTGTGGATGCCGAAGCGGACGGTCAGGTAGGTCAGGCCCATGAACATGACCACGGCCAGCACGCCCATGATGCCGGTCGTCTTGGCGGCGTTGCGGGCGTGCGGCTCGGCGAACAGGGGCGTGGTGTTGGAGATGGCCTCGACGCCGGTCAGGGCGGAGCAGCCCTGCGAGAAGGCCTGCAGGACGACGTACAGGCCGACGGCGCGCAGGCCGGTCTTGGCGGCGGCGAAGGAGGCGCCGACCTCGACGGCGTGGGCGGCGTGCGGGGCGTGGGTGAGCGTGGCGATCAGGCCGGCGACGATGGTCAGCAGGATGGCCCCGATGAAGGCGTAGGACGGGCCGGCGAACAGCCAGCCGGCCTCCTTGACGCCGCGCAGGTTGGCGAGCGCGACGACCAGGATGCCGGCGATGCACAGGGGCACGATATACGGCTGCAGGTGCGGCACGGCGGTGATGATGGCGGCGACGCCGGACGCGACGGACACGGCGACCGTGAGCACGTAGTCGATCAAGAGCGACGCGCCGGCGATCAGGGACGGCACGACCCCGAGGTTGTCGCGGGACACGGGGTAGGCGCCGCCGCCGTCGGGGTAGGCGAAGATGATCTGCCGGTACGAGAGCACGACGACGATCAGGAGGGCGCTGATGCCGAGGGCGATGGGCAGGGAGAAGTGCAGCGCGCCCGTGGAGGCGGCGGTGGCGAGCAGGACGCCCAAGATCGCCTCGGTCGCGTAGGCGTTGGAGGAGAGGGCGTCGGACGAGAAGATGGGCAGGGCCAGGAAGACGGGCAGCCGCAGGTGTCCGCCGCTGGACGTGGGCAGGGCGCGTCCGAAGAACAGGTGCCGCAGGCGCCCGAACGCGCTGTCGTATTTATGGGGCGGGGGCAGCGGGTCCGGCGAGGCGCCCGGCAACGGCGGGGGCGTGATGGTGCTGGCCATGATAAAGTCCTAGACGATGAGGTGGTGCGCCCATTCTACCACTCCCGCAGAGGCAAGTCAATCGGGCGCAGGCTGCACTGAGTGCAGGGCGATTGCATATGGAGGGCGACCCCTCGCCTGTGAAGGGCGACCCCTCGCCTGTGAAGGGCGACCCCTC
>CAXUCQ010000164.1:0-6537 GCA_964249295.1 uncultured Armatimonadales bacterium
GCAGTTTCCGCGCGTTGAGGAAGGCGATCTTCTGCTTGTCCTCCAGGCTGAGGGGCGCGCTTTCCAGGAAACTGCGACTCATGCCGTCGCTGCGGTACTGGAACGGGTAGTCCGAGGAGGTCATGACGCGGTCCGCGCCCATGACCTCGACCGCCCGCTGCAAGTAGGGCGTGCTGAAGATGCCGCTCCCGGTGACGTAGAAGTTGTGGCGGAAATAGTCCGCGACGGACTTTTTCAGGTGTGGCGCCCACGGAGTCATCTCGTCGGCGCGGTCCAGGTAGAACGTCACCATCTCGCCCCAGTGTCCCAGGATGATCTGCAGGGTGGGGAGCTGGTCGAAGACGCCGGCCAGGATCAGGCGCAGCGCCCCGACTCCGGCATCCGCGTGCCAGCCCCAGCCGCCCGACGCGAAACCGACGCTCAACTTCTCCTCAAAACCGTCGTAGTACAGCGCCCGCACGGCCCGAGGCGCGATCTGTGGGTGCAGGTAGAGCGGGACGTCGAGCGCCACGGCTTTTTCCAAGATCGGGCGGAAGTCCGCATGGTCGAGGCAGCGGTCGCCCGTGCGCCCGTAGAGCATCGCCCCCCGCAGGCCGAGATCCTGAACGGCGCGCTCCAGCTCCTGCACGGCGGCCGCGGGGTCGGTCGTGGGCAGGATCGCGAACCCGGCGAAGCGGTCCGGGTGGGCCGTGATGGCCGCCGCCGCGCGGTCGTTCGCCTGCCGCGAGAGCGGCACGGCCTGGTCCGGCGGGAGCCTCTGCATCCCCGCCGAGCCGACCGACAGGACCATCATGTCCAGCCCGATGAGGTCCATCTGCCTCAGCCGTTCTTCGCCCAGGTCTTCGAGCCGCGCCGCGACCTCGTCGGTCAGGAACAGGGTCGTGCTGTCGTCGCGCCGGTCCGGGCCGAGCCGGGCCATCGCTTCCTTGATTTCCGGCGTCAGGAAATGCTCTTCCAGTCCGATGATGCGCATGGGGGGTGTTCTTTCTCCATCTTGTCTGCTGATGAGCGCGAAGGCCTGGGCGCCCTCCCGCCAAGACTCAACCGGAGGGCGTTCTTCATGCTCCCTGGGACACGATCACCAGCAGTTTGCCCCTCGAACCACCTTGCTCCAGTTGGGCCTGCGCCGCGCCAACCTGGTCCAGCGTGAAGCGCCCGGAGAGGGTGAGGCGCAACTGGCGCTCGTCCAGCATTCTCGCGACGCGCCCCAAGTCATCGGGGGTTGATTGCGCCATGGCGAAGCGGGATCGCTGGCCGGGCGAGCGTGCGAGGGCGGGGTTCGGCTGGCCCGCCGCCAGCACGAGCATGCCGTCCGGCTTCAAGGCCGCCCACGATTGCTCCTCGGTCTTGCCGCCCGCCAGATCGAACACCAGGTCCATCCGGCCCGCAAACCCCTGGAGCTGATCCGTGTTGTAGTCGACCGCGACGTCCGCACCCAGTTCCCGCAGGAAGTCCTGGTTTTTGCCGGATGCCGTGGCATAAACGGTTGCGCCGAGGCGGTGTGCGAGCTGCACGGCGAAGTGGCCGACCCCTCCCGATCCCCCCTGAATCAAGACACGCTGACCGGGCTGCATTTCGCCCTGAGTCATCAGGCCGTGCCAGGCCGTCATGGCCGCCAGCGGGACCGCCCCGGCGTCCGCGAGGGGAACGGATTGGGGAGGGGCGGCGATCTCGTCCACACGGAGGCAGACATACTCCGCGAAGGTGCCCCGGCTGAACACCATGGAGGTGCCGGGG
The DNA here is from genome assembly GCA_964249295.1 of uncultured Armatimonadales bacterium. Lineage (GTDB taxonomy): Bacteria > Armatimonadota > Armatimonadia > Armatimonadales > Capsulimonadaceae > CAZZVX01. Next base: position 1,738 of record CAXUCQ010000164.1, read on the forward strand.
TCTGCTCCAGGGAAGCCGTAGACCGCATCACCGGGCTGCCAGCCCGTGACGCCCGTACCCACCTCTTCGATACGACCGCTGGCATCGAAGCCGAGCAGCAAGGGCAGGCGCTCCGCCGGGAATAGCTGCGGCAGTTCACCGGCGCGGGCCTTGGCATCAACAGGGTTCACGCTCGTCCCTGCAATCCGAACAAGGACTTCCCCGTGTTTCGGTGAGGGCCGTTCGATGTCTTCCAGGCGGAACTGGTCGACTCCCCCAAATCGGGGCAACATCATCGACTTCATCTTGTTGGTCTCCATCTTTTCTGGTACCGGCGGCTGACAACTCGTGGTTGTCTTGTCCCCTGCCCCGGTCCGGGCCGGGCGCTCAGCGGAGCAGGTCGGAATAAACGCCGGGGGCGCTGTCGGGGATGACGATGGCGCCCACGGTGCGCTGATAGAACTCGACCGGGCCGGCGGCGCCGACGACGCCGTAGGCGTAGCCCAGATCGGCCAGGCCCCAGAGCGAGGCGATCAGCAGCGCCTTGCCCAGCCCGCGCCCGCGGTGCGACGCGGCCACGCCGGTCGGCCCGAAGAACGCCCGCCGCGTGGCCTCGTAGCACGCGAACCCCACCACCGTGCGGTCCTCGATCGCGAGGAAACTGGTCACCGGCTGACGGGCGAATGTCGCCTGCGCCTCGTCCGCCCAGTTCCGGCTGAAGTTCGCCCGGACGAAGTCCGTGACACGGGACGCCTCGAACGTGTTCGCGCGGCGGATGAGCAGATCGCCGCCCGGCAGGCGGCCTTCACCGTGCTCGCGCGGCGGGAGCTTGTAAAGCGGGACGAGCAGATCGGACATAGCGGGGCATCCTCGGAGGCCGGTATCACTCACCCGGTGAGCGCGTTGATGTATTTCAGGAGTTCCGCCGCCAGCAGGGCCGCCGGCGTGTCGCCCGCGAACAGGTCGGGGTGGAGGGCGCGGGCGAGCCGGCGGCGGGCCTGGCGGATCTCGTCCGGTCCGAGCCGGGCGGCGACGCCGGCCAGCGGCGAAGGCCCGTGGCTCACGGCTTCCCGCTGCGCTTCCAGCATCTTGATGTGCCGCTGCGCCTCGGCCAGTCGCCGCTCCGCCGTCAGCGCGCGCTCGCGCATCTCCTCCCAGCCGCGCTCGGAGTCTGAGAGTCGGCGGCGCAGGTCGCGCGCCTTGGCTTTGGCGGATTCGTGACGCGCGGTGAGTTTGGCGTGGATGTCGGCCCCGACGGTGCGCGCGCCGTCGCCCTTGGCGCCGATCAGGGCGCGCAGGTGCGGGCTGCGGTAGATCGTCGCCCGCGAAACTTCGGCCCGCTCCGCCACGTCGCTGACGGTGAACGTCGCCCCGATCCGTTCCAGCGCCCGTACGGCGGCGGCGACGCGGGCCGCCCGCTCGGCGGGGTCTTTGGGCTTCACGCCGCAGACGCGATTGCAAGTCTTTCCCTGTGCCAACGTGCCAGCATCCTCCGCTGCTATTTTGGCACAAACGGGGGGTGAAACGTCATGTGTTGGGGCAAGAACTTGTTTCCATCATGGCAAAAAATGGGCGTCAGACGCTTTTGCGTCAGTCCGTCCATCGCCAAGACTGCAACAGTCGTGAGAACAGAGCATCATACCCCTCGTGGCCTGCCATGGGGAATGTCCCCGTGACGAGGAAAACCGTGTCTCCCTTTAAGATGTAGGCCTGGCAGCCGGATACGGCACCGGCACCTTCGCCGAGAGAGTAAAGCGTTTCCAGAGTCGGCGCGTCATCCGCCGTGGTGATGATCTGTGACCGCAACGTGAAGTGGAGGAGCGAACTGGGATGTTGGGAGAGAACGCTTTCCTGCTCCGCCTCAAGGGTCTGCCCCGGCGGCGCCGTTCGGACACGGATGCTGATGTTGGGGGCGTGACCCTGGTCTGCGGGGCCGGCCAGAACGATGTCCCCGTCGGGCGGACGCATAGACTTATTCACCTCCCACCCATCGGGGAGGATGACCGCGTATGATTGTTTGCCGTAGAACGCCCGCTTGACGTCCGAGGCAGTGGATTCCGCCGCCGGGGGCGGCCACTGCAGCGACTTCAGCACAAGCGAGAACAAGCGGTCGGTGTCCGCAAACTTCGGCTCGGAGGCCGTGCAGGTGAACTCATACTCGCGGCCATTCTTTAGAAAATCTACCTGATCGGCCTGCGTTCTGCCCATGGGGGCCGGCAGCAGGTAACTGATCACCGTTTCCAACACCATGTCCCCGTTCAGGGGGTGGATTGTCTGTGACACGCGCCGGTAGCCCTGCTGCGGATGGAGGCTGCTCCCATTCACCGCGTCTTTGACGTCGCTCAGCGTCGCTCCGGCAGCGTCGTTGGTCACGATCGTGATGTTGGGCGTGCCGTCCGCCCCAGACGGGCCGAACAGAACGATGTCGGGTCCGGGCGTCGGCAACTGCCCGGCACGCCAGCCGCTCGGAATTGCACAGCGATAACCGTTCGCGCTGACAAAATCGAGGGCGCGCGCCCGACTCACCGTCAGCAGAATCGCGCTGATGAGAAAGAGCAAAAGGCATTGGCGATGCCGGATGTGTTCCGTTATGATGTGTCCCATTGTCATGCCGTGACTACTGTTGCCCGTCGGTGTTCTGAGTACCTTCGGCGGGGGCGACCGGGGCCGGGGCCGCTGGTTTGTCGTCCGCGCCGGCATCTGTGCCGGCGTCATTGTTCTGCAGGTTGACGATGGCGCCGCGCGGCACGCCGACGATCTCGATGTCTTTGATGTGCTTGAAGTTGACCAGGCGGGGCGTCAGCGAGGCGGCGCGGATGTGGGTCGCCTGCGACTGGGCCTGGGCGGCCAGGACGGACTTCTGGTTGACCAGGCCCTGCAGCTGCAGGTTCAGCTCGGACAGCTTCAGGTTCTGCTGCGCCTGGAGGCGCGAGCGCAGCGCGGCCTTGGTGGCGTCGTCGGGATAGATGGCCCGGATGCGGACCTCGTCGATCACGATGGAGTCCGGGTTGAATCGCGTGTTCAGCTCCTTGAGCGCGTAAGCCGCCGCCGCTTTCTTGCCGTCGCCGGTCATGTTCTGCGACGTGGAGGCCAGTCCGAAGGCGTCCACGACCGCCTGGCGGAAGGCGGGGCGCAGTTGGGCCTCCTCGAACGCGCCGAAGTCGACGAACTGGTTCCGGTACTTGTTGTACAGCGCGGTGATCTCCTCCGGGTGCGCGCGGTCGTAGGCGATGTGGTAGGTGATGCTGGTGTCGACGTTGAGCGTGTTGGAAGACAGCGTGTTGACCAGAACGCTGTCGTCGCCGGAGTGACTGCCCTCCGTGGAGTCTTTGACCATGGTGTAGGTCCGCTCGTAGGTCGGAATCTCGATCAGCTCGTTGCCGGAGAACGGCGGCTGGGCGTTGAACCCGGCGTGACGGATGCGCGGATCGACGCGGCCCGTGTAGTGGTTGACGACCAGGCCGACGTTGCCGGTCTTGACGACGAACCCGCTCGTGTTGCGCCCGATGAGGATCGCGGCGAGCAGGATGATCGCGGCGATGATGACGGCGTTTTTCATTTCTTGATCGCTCCCATCAGCTCGTCGCTGGGCAGGTAGAGTTTCTTGACCTGGCCGAGAAGCTGGTCCTGGACATAGAGGTCCGTGAGCGCGCCGTTCTGCAGCCGGTTGACCTGGGCATCGGCGGTCGCCGCCTGGAGCAGAGTCTTGTTGTCGTACTGCTGCTGCTGCAAGGCCAGCTTGGCGTTCTCGATCTCCTGCATCTTGCCCAGCGTGGTCGCCAGCAGGTCCTTGCTGGCCTGGTCCTGCTCGATGCCGCGAATCATCAGGTTGGAAAAGACGATGCCGCGCGGCTGCCACTCGTCGTTGAGCGTGTCCAATGCCTGCCGCTCCGCCTGCTGCTTGCCCGCCGTGGTCAGCGCCGTGGCCGTGTCCATGTCGCCGATGGCGTAGTTGATCGCGCCTTTCACGGCAGGCTCTAAGTTGACGGCCTCGAAGTTCTTCAGATCGGCGAACTGGTCCTGATAGGCCGCGTACAGGTCGTCGGCCTTGTCGGACTCGATCCGGTACTGGGCCGAGACATCGACCTGCAGCATGTTGGAGATCGTATTGACCTGGACCGGGCCGCCGTTGTCCTGGGTCAGCGAGACCGCGCGCTGGGCGGTGGGGACCTCGATGACGGTCTCCCAGATGCCCTGCCAGTGCGTCCCCGCCGGCATCAGACTGCGTTCCACGCGGCCATGGTAGTTGTCGATCACCAGCCCGACGTTGCCGGGGGCGATGTAGGTCGGCCCGGCCATGTGTCCGCCGATGGAGATCGAGACCGCCAGATACGCCACAAACGCCAGAACGAGCAGGCCCAGGATGCCCACGGACCGCGTCCGCCTGGAGATCGGCATCCCCGGAGGCGTGTACCCCTTGTTTTTCAGTGTCGCCATGCCTTACTCTTCCTTTCTGTGGAAGCCAAGCCGTTGAGGGTCCGCCGTTCCGTCCTGCTGGCCTGCCGGGACGACCAGCGCGGACAGGTGACAGTGGGGGCAGCCGGTGTCCGGCAGGGGACTGGGGAATGTCTGCTCACAGCCGAGGCAGCGCAGCGTCAAGCCCGGCTGGCAGAGCCGCGCCTCGTGGGCGGCGCGCGCGGCGTCTTCCTGCGCCTGTTTCCGCCGCTCCCGCGCTTCCGCCTGGTCTCTCGTGACGCTGCCGCGCAGGCTGAGGAGCCACAGCACCACCAAGACTAGGCACAGCGCGAACAAGCCTTCGATGATCAGTCCCATCGTCGTCACCTTCTCCGAGGAATAAGACACGGGGACGCGGGAAAAGTT
>CAXUCQ010000165.1:0-6536 GCA_964249295.1 uncultured Armatimonadales bacterium
GGCCTGAGCGCCGGCGCGGTCGGGCGCGCGCTGGCGACGACGGTGGCGGGCGGCGTCCTGATCGGGGCGGCGGCGGGCGGCCTGGCGACCCTGCTCTCCGGGCGCACCCAGGACCACCTGGTCGAGACGACGCTGACGACGGTGGCCGCCTACGGGTCGTTTCTCGTCGCCGAGCAGTTCCACGCCTCGGGCGTGCTGGCGACCGTCACGGCGGGCCTGCTGATGGGCAACGTCGGCGTCCTGTGCGGGGACGACCAGTCCGTTCTCTCACAGCGCGGGCGCGAGGTCGTGCTGGCGTTCTGGGAATTCGCCGCGTTCGTCGCCAACTCGCTGGTCTTCCTGCTGATCGGCCTGCGCGTCGCCCGCATCCCGTTCGAGGCGCTGGGCGCCGGCGGCCTGGCGCTGGCGGTCACCCTGACGCTTCTGGGCCGGGCGCTGTCCGTGTACCCGCTGTGCGCCCTGCTGGGCCGGGCGCGGACGCGGGTCTCCCCGCCCTTCCAGCACGTCCTGTTCTGGGGCGGACTGCGCGGCGCGCTCGGGCTGGCGCTGGCGCTGAGCCTGCCCCAAGAGATGCCCTACCGGGACGCCATCGTGATCGCGGCGTTCGGCGTGGTCGCGTTCTCCGTGACCGTCCAGGGCGTCACGATGCCGCTGCTGCTGAAGCGGCTGGGCATGATCGTGTAGGGAATTTACGAAAGGAAACACGACGTTGCAGTTCACACGCCTGCTGCTTGCGGCCAGCGTCTGCCTGATGCTGGCGACGATGGGGGCAGCGGCTCCCAAGCGCCCCCGAGAGTTGGGCGGCCCGTCGGGCGACAGGTTCACGTTTGTCGTCTACGGCGACACGCGGACGTATCCTGAAGACCACGCCAAGGTGATCGCGGAGATCGTCCGGCTGCACCCGGAGTTCGTGCTGCAAAGCGGCGACCTGGTCTCCGACGGGGGCAACCCGCAGCAGTGGGACCAGTTCACGCAGATCACGCAGCCGCTGCGGGACGCCCACATCGGCTACTTCCCCGCGCGCGGCAACCACGACATCGGGCCGTACTACCTGCGGTACGTGCCGAAGCCGGTCGAGTCCGGGAACGGGTACTACTATGCGTTCACCCGGCACGGCTGCCGCTTCCTCATGCTGGACAGCATGGACCCGGAAGGGTTCGACCCGGCCAGCGCCCAGTACGGGTGGCTGGTCGCCCAGCTCGCCCAGGCGCGCAAGAGCGCCCTGAACACGTTCGTGATGTTCCACGAGGCGCCGTTCTCCGTCGGCCCGCACGGCCCGACGCCCGACGCCCAGCGCTACCTGCACCCCTTGTTCGTCCAGTACCGGCCCCGCGCCGTGTTCTGCGGCCACGACCACCTGTACTACCGGACCACGCGCGAGGGCGTGACGTACTTCGTGACCGGCGGCGGCGGCGCCCCGCTGTACACGCCCGACCGGGCGCGCGCGGTCGCCGTCACCGGCGACGTGTATGCCAGCGTCCACCACGTCATCCGCTGCGACGTGGACGGGGCGCGCGTCACGCTCACCGTCATCGCCCTGGACCGCGACCCGGAGTTCAAGACGCCCTGGCACGAGAGCGAGGCCAAGCCGTTCGTGACCGTCGTCACGCCCGCCGGCCCGCGCGACACGGCCATCCCCGCCACGACGGGCGGCGCCGTGATCGACCGCGTCACACTGGGGCCGGAGTAGGCGTCCGCGCCCCGGAACAAAGCCGGCCCGCAGACTGTCCACACCGCACAGCCCATCCGCCGCCGCGCGGATTGGAAGGGAGTCAGACCGCCGTTTCAGGAGAGCCACGCATGGGGACGGAGAAGTCACAGGGCGAGGGCCGCAAGCCCGACACATATCTGCAGAGCAAAGCCCCCGGCACGTACCACCGGCCGGGCAGCGTCGATGAACTGACCGAGCGCAACATCGCCATCGTCGCCAAACTCGACGCGGCGGCCAAGGCCAAGCGCACGCCGACCGACTGCCTGGTGGATTCGATCACGGCGTTCTGCGGCACCATCAGCTTCGTCTGGGTCCATGTGGCCTGGTTCGGCCTGTGGGTCCTGGTCAACATCCTGCCGCACGTCCCGCGCAGGCTCCACTTCGACCCCTACCCGTTCCAGCTTCTGGTGACGGTCATCAGCCTGGAGGCGATCTTTCTGACCACGTTCGTCCTGATCAGCCAGAACCGTCAGAACCGGCTGGCGGAGCGGCGGAGCCACCTGGACCTCCAGATCAACCTGCTGAGCGAGCAGGAGAACACCAAGATGCTGTCCATGCTGGAGTCCATCATCAAGCATCTGGACATCCCCGACGGCGACCCGGAAGTGGCGCTGCTCGAAGAGTCCACCCAGCCGGAACGGCTGGTCCAGCAGATCGAGAGGGTCATTGAAAACGAAGTCGCCGCCGACAAGGCCCGCAGCGCAAGCAGAAACGACGGCGACGGCGTCTGACACGCCTCCCCACGCCGACCCGGTCAGCCAGACCAACGCCATGATCGCGGCCATCCACGCCCGCGCCGAGCAGCGGGTGGACAAGCACCAGCGCGCCATCGAGACCCTGACGGGGACGCTGGGACGTCCGGCCTTCCTGTACGCCGTCCTCGGCGTCGTGCTGGCCTGGATCGTCGGCAACCTGGCGGCGGGGCGGTTCGCGCGGCACGTCTGGGACCCGCCGCCGTTCCCCTGGCTGCAGGGGGTCGTCGGGCTGAGCGCGCTGCTGATGACGATCGTGGTCCTGATCACGCAGAACCGCATGGGCAAGATGGCCGAGCGGCGCGCGCAGCTCGACCTGCAGATGAGCCTGCTCGTCGAACAGAAAGCCACCAAGCTGATCGAGCTGATGGAAGAGTTGCGGCGCGACCTGCCCAGCGTCCGCAACCGCGAAGACCTGCAGGCGGAGGCGATGGCGGAAGCCGCCGACCCCGCCGCCCTGCTGACGGCCCTGGAGGTCACTCTGGAACACGGCGGCATGATCGACGAGATGGTCGCGGCCCAGGCGGAGATGGAGCGGGAGGCCGGAGAGTAATCCTAAAGCCCGTCGTAGTGGGAGTAGCCGCGCCCTTCGGAACTCCAGTAGTCCTTCGGCTCATGGACGGTGTAGGTGATGCGCGTGATGGCCTTGATGTTCTTCAAGCCCAGCTTCATCGGGACGCGCAGGCGCAGCGGGGCGCCGTGGCCGATCGTCAGGGGCTGGCCGTTCTGCGCGGTCGCCAGCAGCGCCTGCGGGTGCCGGGCCGTGTCCATGTCGATCGAGACGTAGTACGGGTCCGGGGTGTACGAGTCGCTGCCGTCGTCGTTGGTGCTGGTGGCGACGTTGTAGTCCGAACGCATCTCGATCCAGCGGGCGCCCGGCATCGGCGGGAACGCGGCCATGAAATCGGCCAGGCGCAGGCCGCTCCACCAGCCGATCACGCTCCAGCCCTCCACGCACACCAGCCGCGTCACCTGCTCGTGCGTCCCGTAGCGGGCCAGCAGGGCCGCGATGTCCGGCATCCGCACCGTCTGCGCGCGCCCGGAGGCCAAGCCGTCCACGGTCATCTTCCAGTGCGGGACATAATTGCCGTGAAGCCGCTGGGGCATCCCGCCCTCGTAGTTGACGGGGAAGCCGCCCTCCTGGCCGTCCGGGCGCGGCGCGACGGCGCGGCTCTTGTCGTAGGTGGGGACGAGTCGGCCCGGCGAGTACAGCGCCATGGCGACTTTGTCATCCAGCGAAAGCGCGCCGTTCAGGAACCGCTCCTTGCGCGGCCCGGAGACGGGAGATTTCGCGCCCAGCCGCGCCTGCGTTTCCGGGGGCAAAACGCCCCAAAACCCCGCCGCCGCCGCAGCCGCGCCCGCGCCGTAGAGCAGGAAGTCGCGCCGCGAAAGCGCCGCCAGCCGTTTCCGGGGGACGATCAGCGGCTCGGGCTGCCGCTCGGCGATGCGGTCCGCGAACCCGACGCGGGCGACGCGCGGCGGGTCGGGCGGCGTCGGCGCGGCAACATCCGGGGCCGAGTCGTCCTTCAGGCCGGGGAACTGCGTCGCGTCTTGCTCGTTCGGAGTCTGTGCCATGTCTGTTTCTACAATCGGGCGGCGGAGGAAGTTCCCGGCGGTATGAAGCGCGGACAGAGGGCCTCAATACCCCGTCTCCCACAGCCCTGCGGTTAGGACCCACGTCCCAAAAAAGCATCGGCGGCATCGCGGCCCTGCTGCAACACCCGGACCTGGGGATCGACCACCACGGTGGTCGGCCTGATGTGGCAGTGGATCACCACGCTCGCCGTCTCGCCCGGCCCCACCGTGGCGGTCGTCGTTCCTGGGAAATCATGCAGGGGCGCATCGTCCGCCGTCTTGCCCCAGGCCGCGACCTCGACGGGGAAGCGGCCCGTCCCGACGTTCGTCAGCCGCGCCGTCACCCGCCAGCCGTCGATGCCGTGAATCCGCTCCGGCCGCCGATGGGCGTCCGTCAGGCGGTACTCCGGCAGGACGACCTGGAAGAACATCTGCTGCGTCAGATCGTCGAACGCCGCCTTGTCGGGCGCGTGGCGGCGCATGACCGCCAGGAAGTCCTGAAGCACGGGATGATTGGGGTTGTTCCGGTATCGCGCCAGGAAGTCGTGGAAGCCGGCGATGAGGTTCTTCCCACCCATCAGATGCCCCAGCATCCGAAAAGCCCAGCCGCCCTTCTCATAGGTCACGACCTCGTCGCCGTCTTTGGTGCCGTCGATCTGCACCAGGGGCCGCTCCGAGTCGACGCTGCGCGCCTTGAGATACTCCGCCTCGATCTCCTCCAGAAAGCCCTCTCGCGCGTCATCCCCTTTGATCTGCCCCAGCAGCAGGGAGGCCGAATACTGGGCCATGCCTTCGGACAGGACGTTGCCGCCCGGCCCTTTGCCGGGGACGACCATCTGCCCCCACCACTGGTGGGCGGCCTCGTGCGCCGCCACGGCGAAAGCCGCGTCCGCGCGCGCCCTAGTCTGGGTCAGAAAGCCCATCTCCTCCCCGAACGTGATGTTTGTCGAAAAGCTCTGCGCATAACCGGCCAGCGCCGGGAACTCGCTCAGCTTCAGCTCCCGGTCGGGGTACGGGGCGTACCACTGGGAATAAAACCGTCGGGCGGCGGACAGCGCCGCCAGCATCTCCGGCACGTTGGTCCCATGGCCTGGGTGGTAGAAAATAGAAACGCCGGGGGCGCGCGCTTCGCGCCACCGCCCGCCGACGATGTTGAAGTCCCAGACGGGACGCGCGCTCTGCCAGACCACGGTGCGCCGTCCACCCGAGACCGTGTCGCGGACCTTGTCGCCGACGGAGTTGACGGTGAAGTCCGGCGGCGCCGAAACCTGCAGGCGCAGCATGAACGGCGTCGGCGCCCCGAACAGCGGCGGGCGCGGGCCGTGTGACTCGTCAAACGGCGCGTCTTTGGGCTCGGCCCGGTTGTCGTCATCGACCCCGATGTCGGGGTCGTAGCCGAGCTGCGGCACGAAGCTGGCGTCGAAGCTCGTCAGGACCACGGCGGACGGCAGCACGAACTCGGCCACGTCCCCGCCGCTGCGGCTGATGCCGGGGTCGGGCGCCGAGAAGGAAAAGCCCAGCCGCAGCGACCCGCCGGGCGGCAGCGGCGCGGGCGGCTCGACGATGTACAGGCCGGAGCGGTCGCCGGGCGCGTAGGGCTTGCCGTCCAGAGTCCAAGCGAGGTCTTTCCAGAGGAACCCACAGGTCAGCGGAATCTGAGTCAGCGGCTTGGACTGCGTGTTGACGAGCAGATAGGTCCCCCGGACACGGAAGCGGCGTCGGCTGGGTTCCAGGTCCATCGCGACGTCTACGTCTTTCAGCCCCGGCAGGGGCGCGTCCTGCCACGTGTTGACGTTCCGACGCCAGTAGTCCTTCTGGGATTTGTCTAAGGCGTCACCTTCGAAGCCGCGCGACACGTTCTGGCACAGCGCCCAGGCGAGGCCGATGGGCAGCGCGGCGAACGGCAGCAGGACCGCCCCGGCGCGCAGCAGCGACCAGGGCCGGAGTCGGGAAACGAGCCGGGCCGGGTCGCGCTCCCGGCGGGGCCAGGCGCGGACGGCGACCGCCCCGAAGAACACCGTCAGGCTCAGCGCCAGCAGCCGGTTCTCGACCAGGGCCGAGCGGTCCATTTCGAGCACGCTCAGGTCGCTCCAGTGCAGGGCGTCCGCCAGAAACAGATTGCCGGCCCAGGTCAGGTTGTGGCCGCCTGCGGCGAAGAGGACCAGTCCGACCAGGCCTGCGGCATACGCCCCCGAACGCTTGCCCGTCACGGCGCAGGCCGCCATGACCAGCGCCGTCCACATCCAGAACGTCGGCAGGAGCAGGCCCCAGACGAGCAGGAACGGCCCCGGCGTGACCGGGACACGCCCCTGCTGCGTCAGCACGACCAGACTGGCCGCGAGACACGCCCCCAGCACGGCCAGCGCGATGGCGTTCAGCGCCAGAAACTTGCCCAGGAGCAGAGACACGGTCCGCACCGGCAGCGCATCCCGGATCACGGAAAACCCGACGCCCCGCTCACGCTCCAGCGCCTCGACCGTGTAGACCAGCAGCAGGAT
>CAXUCQ010000166.1:0-6509 GCA_964249295.1 uncultured Armatimonadales bacterium
GGTTCACGCCCGCGTCCGTCGCGCCGAAGCACCCCAGCAGGGCGGGCGTCATGCCCCCGTCGGCCACCCCGAAGCGCCCCCGCGTCTCCGAATGCCCGACGATCACATACGCCGCCCCGACATCGGCCAGCATCGGCACGGAAATCAGCGACGTGTACGCGCCGCTCGGCTTCCAGAACACCCCCTGCGCGCCGAGGGCGATGTTCGACCCTTGCAGCGCCTCGCGCACCGGGTAGAGCGCCGTGTAGGGCGGGCAGACCACGATGTCCGCCCCGCCCGCCTCCGCGACGAGGGGTTTGAGGTCGTTGACCAGGGCCAGCGCCTCGCCCACGGTCTTGTTCATCTTCCAGTTGCCGGCAATGATCTTCTTTCGCATCGGTTCTCCTTCGGCTTCAATGGTCTGTGCGGACGAGCGGCAGCAGGTCGGCCACGCTCACGGGTTGGGCGGGCGCGGCCAGCGGCGCGACGGCCTCTCCTGCGTGGTACACGTCCAGGCTTGTGTATTCGCCGTTCTCCGGCTGACGCCGCACTTCCAGGGTGCGCATCCGCAGGTTGATGATCCAGTAGTCCGGGATGTTGTCCTTTGCGTACATCTCGGCTCTGGCACCTCGATCATAGCGCAGGGTGCTGTCTGAGACCTCCAGAAGCAAAACGGCGTCCGAGAAAAGCGGTGCGTCTGGATAGTCTGCGGGAATCCCCGGCACAACCAGCAGATCCGGCTCCGGCTCCAGGCGGCTGCTCAAGCGTATCGGCATCTGAGTTTCAACGACGAAGCCCGTGTGGAATATCGCGTTAAAGATTCCGGTCGCGTTCAGCAATGCGCCGTTGTGCGGCCTGCCCATCGGCCTCACGCGCCGGATTACCCTCCCATAGATAAGTTCCGTGCGCTCGTCGGGCTTGAGGATGCCATACCGGGCGAGCCGATAGTATTCGTCGCGCGTGAACAGGCGTGGGACGCCCTCATGCCGCACCATCACCTCGCCGTGAATCAGTTCCGTGCGCTCTTCCGGCCCGAAGATGACCGGGTAAGACATACGGTGATACTCGTCCCGGTCCCACCGGCGCAGGCCCAGACCCGACTCGGGCGTCAGGTCGTCCAGAAACGTCGGCGTTTCGGGCATGAGAGCGGCAAGAACGGTCGTGGTCATGGCGCTCATAGCGTGTGCCTTCAGTGAAAACATCTGCGCCGCTTACGGAGCGGTTTGAGACTGCGTGCGCGGCAGCAGATCGGCCACTCGGATGGATGCCTCGGGAGCGGCGAGCGGCGTCACGGCCTCGGCTTCAGAGTAGACTTGCTTTGTGCCGTAGCCGTTCGCCGTCGGGCCGCGATAGACTTCCAGAGTTCGTTCTCGCAAATTCACGATCCAGTATTCGCTGACGCCGGTCGCCGCGTAGAGTCTCATCTTGCGGCCCTGGTCGGTGCGGAGGCTGCTGTCGGAGACCTCCACGACAAGGATTGCATCAACGGGCGCGGGGTGATGGTCGGCGTAGTCATCTCGGACGCCGGGAACGACCATGGCATCCGGCCCCGGTTCCGAACTGACGGACGCGCCGAGCGGCCCCTGCTCGCGGACGAAATACCCGTCCTTGAACACACGTCTCAGAGCGTCAACCGTCTTCCCAACACAGGTGACGTGCGGCGGGTTGTTGGTCATCTTCTCAACGATGTCCCCTTCCAGCAGTTCGACGCGCTCATCCCAGCCGAGTACGCCCGCGTCCAACAGACGGTGATACTCATACTGCGTCCAGGGCCTCGGGTTTTCGGCGCCGTAGAGGTACACCTGACCGTCGGAAAGTTCCACAGCCTCATTCACGGGGAAGATGTCCAGGTCGAGCATCCGGTCGAACTCGCCCCGAGTCCAGCGGCGCAGGCTCGTTTCGTCGTCACTCGTGCCGGGCGCGAGGACAGCACTCACGGTACTCATGTCGTCAGGCCTTTCGGAACAGGGTCTGGTCGCGGTCGGGGCCGACCGAGACGATCGAGATCGGCACCCCCACTTGCCCCTCGAGGAAGTCGACGTAGCCCCGGGCCGCCGCCGGCAAGTCGTCCCAGGTCCGGGCGCCGGTGACGTCCTCGGACCAGCCCGGCAGCGTCTGGTACACGGGACGGCACCGGCACAGGCGGTCCTGGTCGCTGGGGAAGTCCTCGATCTGGCGTCCGTCCAGCGTGTAGGCCGTCGCAATCTTGACCTCGTCGAACCCGGACAGCACATCCAAGTGGCCGACATACAGGTCGGTCAGGCCGTTCACGAGCGACGAGTAGCGCAGGGCCACGCCGTCCAGCCAGCCGCAGCGGCGGGGCCGCCCCGTGGTCGTGCCGTACTCCGCGCCCCGGTCCCGGATGCGGTCGCCGGTCTCGTTCTCCAGTTCGGTCGGGAACGCGCCCGCGCCGACCCGCGTCGTGTACGACTTCGAGACGGCGATGATCTGATCGATCTGCGTCGGCCCCAGGCCCGTGCCGATGCACGCGCCGCCCGCCGACGGGTGCGACGACGTGACATAGGGGTACGTCCCCAGGTCGATGTCCAGCAGCGTCGCCTGCGCCCCCTCGAACAGCACCTTCTTGCCGGACCGGGCCGCGTGGGCGACGCGCAGCGCCGTGTCGTCGACGTAGGGCCGCAGCACTTCGGCGCAGGGCAGCAGCTCGTCCAGGAGGGACTGGGCGTGCAGCGGCGCGACGCCGTAGATCTTGGTCAGCAGCTCGTTTTTGTACTCCAGGGTCTCGCGCAGACGCTCCGAGAACAGGGCCGGGTTGACGAACTCGCGCATCCGAATCCCGACCCGCGCCGCCTTGTCCTGGTACGCCGGTCCGATGCCGCGCCCCGTCGTCCCCAGCGCCTTGCGCCCTTTGCGCTTCTCTTCCAGCTCGTCCAGCAGCCGGTGGTACGGCAGGACGACGTGGGCGTTGCCGCTGATCTTCAGGTTCTCACAGGTGATGCCGCGCCCCTGCAGGTGCGTGATCTCGCCGACGAACGAGGCCGGGTCCAGCACGACGCCGTCCGCGACCACGCACAGCGTCTCGGGGTGCAGGATGCCCGCCGGGATCAGGTGCAGCTTGTACTCCTGATCGTCCACGACGACGGTGTGGCCCGCGTTCGAGCCGCCGCCCCAGCGCACCACGACGTCTTTGTCGTGCGCCAGGTAGTCGATCAACTTGCCCTTGGATTCGTCGCCCCACATCGCGCCGACGACCACGGTGTTTGCCATTGCTGTTGCCCCTTTTGTCTGCCGGACGCCCACCCCCGCCTGTTTCAGACACCTACCCGGCGACCGACGCCGAATTATAGCAGTTGGGCGCGGGCAAAGTCAACGAACCCGGACGGCGGGCGGCCCGGCGCAAGAAAGCCCCGGCTCCGTCAAGCGACAGCGCCGGGGCTTTCGGTCTTTTTCGGTCGTCTCCGGTGGTCAGGCGGCCTGCCGCCGGGACTTGAGGGCGCGCATCCCCAGCGGGAGCAGGGCCACGGCACCCACGGCGACCAGCGACACGGAGCCGGACTCCGGGACGGCGGCCTTGGGGCCGGACGGGGTCGGATGACACTGAGGCGCGGGGCTGCACTGGACGACCGGGCAGAGCGGCTGCGGCGCGGGGCTGCACTTGACAGGAGTCGGGGCGCAGTTCCCCCCGCCGGCGTGTGCGGGAACGCCGCAGGCGACGATCAGGGCGAGCGCGGCGACGGGGCCGGAAATCTTGATGGGCATGGAAAACATCTCCTCGGGTTCGGTGTGATGCTTTCCCTTTCAGCAGGCCCCCTGCCAACCCAGGCGAAACGGCCCGGCAAGAATGCTGTTTTGCGCGGCGTCCGGCGCAAACCCCGTGCCGTTACCAGGCTAGAGGTAGGGATTGGACGTGTTCTGCAGATACCCGCGCACGTAGTCGCCCACGGCCTCTTCCAGAGACGTGAACGGGCGCGTGTACCCGGCGGCGCGCAGCTTGCCTAAATCCGCCTCCGTGAAATACTGGTACGAGGCGCGGATGCTCTCGGGCGTCGGCACGTAGGCCACGTCACGCGGCTTGTCGAGCGCCGCGAAGACCGCCGCCGCCAGGTCGTTGAACGAGCGCGCCTGCCCCGTGCCGAGGTTGTAGATGCCGTTCGCCTCGGGGTGGTCCAGGAACCACAGCACGACGTCGCACAGGTCCTTGACGTACACGAAGTCGCGCCGCTGCTCGCCGTCGGCATAGCCCTCCCTGTGACTCTGGAACAACTGAATCCGGCCCGTCTCGCGCACCTGGTTGGCCGCGTGCCAGACCACCGACGCCATGCGGCCCTTGTGGTACTCGTTCGGCCCGAAGACGTTGAAGAAGCGCAGGCTGACGATCTCCTCCGTCCAGCCCTCCCGTATCATCTCCGCGTCGGACAGCCACTTGGAGAACGCATACGGGTTCATCGGCAGCAGCCGGGGCGTCAGCGCGTCGTCGTCGCTGAATCCCAGCGCCCCGTCGCCGTAGACGCTCGCGCTCGACGCGGAGAGGAACCGGATGTCGCGCGCCATCGCGTGGACCGCCAGCGCGCGCGTGTACAGCGTGTTGCGCTCGTACATCTTGTCCGCGTCCGGGTCCGACGTGTCCGTGACCGCCCCGATGTGCAGGATGGCCTCGATCTCGTCCGAGAACCCGTCCAGGGCGGCCACGAAGTCCTCCGGCGACAGAACGTCCGTGAACCGCTTGCCGCGCAGGTTCTTCCACTTGCCCTGATCCCCCAGCGCGTCCACCACGACCACGTCGTCGCGCCCGCGCTCGTTCAAGGCCCACACCAAGGCGCTGCCGATAAACCCCGCGCCGCCCGTCACCACCAGCATCCGCGTCGCCCTCCGTGGCCCATTATACCAGACGCGCACCGCCGCTTGCCTCCCCCCCCGCTTTTCGGCTATAATGGGGCATGACCGACCAGGCCCTCACCGCCGTTTCCCCGCTCGACGGACGCTACCAGGCCCAGACCGAAGCCCTGTCCGCCGACTTCTCCGAGTTCGCCCTGATCCGCGCCCGCCTCCAGGTCGAGGTCGAATGGCTGATCCTCATGGCCGAGCGCCCCGAGATCGCCGCCGTCCGGCCCCTCGCCGAAGCCGAGCAGCAATGCCTGCGCGACATCGTCGCCGGCTTCGACCCCGCGCAGGCCGCCCGCGTCAAAGCAATCGAGCGCGTCACGCGCCACGACGTCAAAGCCGTCGAGTACTACCTGGGCGAGCGGCTGGCCGACACGTCCCTGGCCCCGACGACGCCCTTTCTGCACTTCTGCTGCACGTCCGAGGACATCAACAACCTCGCCCACGCCCAGATGCTCCGGCACGGCATCACAGAGCAATGGCTCCCCCTCGCCCAGCGTCTTATTGAACAGGTCACGTCACTCGCCGAGTCCACCCGCGCCGTCCCCATGCTCGCTCACACCCACGGCCAGCCCGCCACGCCGACGACGGTCGGCAAGGAGATGGCCGTCTTCGCCCGCCGCTGGCAGCGCCAGTTGTCGCAGATCGAAGGAGCCGAGTATCTGGGCAAGTTCAACGGCGCCGTCGGCGCCTACAACGCCCACATCGTCGCCTACCCCGACGCCCCCTGGGAGGCCATCTCGCGGCAGCTCGTCGAACGACTGCGCCTGACCTGGAACCCGCTCACCACCCAGATCGAGCCGCACGACTGGGTGGCCGAACTGATGCACGCCCTGATGCGCTTCAACACCGTCACCCTCGGCTTCGACCAGGACATCTGGACCTACATCTCGCGCGGCTACTTCCGCCAGCGCGTCGTCCCCGGCGAGGTCGGCTCGTCCACCATGCCGCACAAGGTCAACCCGATCAACTTCGAGAACTCCGAAGCCAACCTCGGGCTGAGCAACGCCCTGCTCGCCCACCTGGCCTCCAAACTGCCCGTCTCCCGGATGCAGCGCGACCTGACCGACTCCAGCGCCCTGCGCAACGTCGGCAGCGCCGTCGCCTACTCCCTGCTCGCCCTCCAGAACACGCTCGCCGGCCTGGCAAAACTCGACGTGGACGCCGCCGCGCTGGGGCGCGAACTCGACGCCAACTGGGAAGTCCTCGCCGAACCCATCCAGACCGTCCTGCGCCGCGAAGGCGACGCCCACGCCTACGAGCGCCTCAAAGACTTCTCCCGCGGCACGACTCTGACCCAAGCCGACGTACAGGACTTCATCAAGTCTCTCGGCCTGCCCACCGCCGACGAAACGCGCCTGCTCGCCCTCACGCCCAGCACCTATATCGGCCTCGCCCCGGAATTGGTGCGGCACATCCACGAAGACGGAAACCGACAATGAAGTACAAGGTTGTGCTGCACCATTCCGACGAAGGTTACAGCGTTTCCTGCCCCAGTCTGCCCGGCTGCTGGTCGCAAGGCGCTAACCAAAGAAGAAGCGTTGGGTAACATCCGTGTGGCGATTCAAGAGTACACAGAAGCAATCGCCCCTCCTGCACCCGAAGGGTGCTTGGCCGGAGGCCGCCCAGGCGTGGGTTTTCAACCCGCGCTTCCCGTCCGCGCCGACGCCCGCGACACCAGACGCCCG
>CAXUCQ010000167.1:0-1407 GCA_964249295.1 uncultured Armatimonadales bacterium
CCCATGAGCTGACGCACGTCGTGCAGCAGACTGGGCAGGTCCGGCGCGACCCCGACCCGGCCTTCAAGACCGCCGTCGAGGGCTGGACGCAGGGGGTGCGTACCAAAATCCTCGCTTCGGACACGGTAGGCGCTTACAACATCCTCAACGGGCTGTGGGTGCGCGACATGATCAACACCCTGCAGCAGCTCGACAAGACTGGCGACCTGGATAAGCTGATCGCCGGGTTCGGATCGGCCCCGGACTATGCGCAGCCGCGCGTCGGCATGGCCATCAACGCCGTCAAGCCCTTCCCACAGGGCGCGGAGAAGGCCCGCGAATTCGAAGCGAAAACAGCTCAGGGTACGCCCGAGGAGCAGGCCGCGCTCAAGAAGACGCAGGGAGAGTTCGCCCAGCAGCGCCAAGAGGCGCAGGGCTTTCAGGACGTGCGGCAGTGGCCTACCCTGCTGACCCACGTGGGCAAGAAGGACGCCGCGAAAGCCGGCGGCGGGGCTGACCCGGCCCGCCAGGCGATCATCGTCGATTTCATCGGGCGGCGTCGGGCGCTGATCAACGAGAACCTGGGTCTGCGTCTCGTCGCCTATCACGATAAAAAAGACGCCGGGTATGAGTACGACGGTGACCCCGGCAAAGACCCCAAGCCGGATCTGACCGATGCCGACAAAAAGCGCGAGCACGTCAACCAGGTCGTCTGGCAGGAGGTCGCGGGGGAAGGGTCGAGCGCCTCGGTGAACACCTACGATGGCTCGGCGCACCTGACATGGGGGCGCGGCTTTCTGGCGCCGGGGCAGCTCAACGAAAAGATGGTTTTCCTGTTCGCCCGCGACTCGGGCGTGCGTGACGAACTGCTCGACGCCGGCCTGACTTACCTGGGCGGCAAGTGGCTGGCGGTGAACACGGCGACCGGCCTGGTCGTCGAGGATAGCGCCGCGCTGGCCCAAATCCACTTCGACAAAAAAATTCTGAGTCTGCTGATCGAGATCGGCGAGGACCCGGCCCACGCGCAGAACGTTGTCAACGCGGAATGGGACACCGTCAAGCAGCACGCCGCCGGAGTCCCCGAGGGGATCGTCAACGCGGGCTGGTCGGACGACGCCATCGCGTTCGCCGCCCACTGCGTCCACTGGGGCGCGAGTTGGAACAGCTTCGCGGGGACCGGCGGGGACATCGTCGCAATCACCCGCAAGATGCTGCCCTCCGGCAGTGTCAAGAAGTCGCCGGGGCCGGGCGGCTCGGTCGTTGTGGACAAGGGATCAACCGGTACCTTCCGCAGCTTCGCCCGAGGCGCTATCGACCGGGGCCAGCTGCTGGGCGCCCCGGTCCCGCTGCCGGCTGCCGACCCTGCCGCGCCATCGGCCTTTGCCGGCCATACTTATTTCACGCGGGGCCAAGACAGCTTTCTGCACC
>CAXUCQ010000167.1:1417-6470 GCA_964249295.1 uncultured Armatimonadales bacterium
ACCCTGGGCAGCCATCATGATGATTTTGCGGCCTGGCTTGAGGGGGTCTTCTCAAGGAACGCCCCCTGGGGCCAAGATGTAGGCACGGCTCGCAGGCACCGCTGATCCCTGCCGCCCCGCCGCCGACGCGGCCGTGCCTGCAAAGCGAACCACACGGAGAACCGACACAAAGAGGCCGCGATGACACGCACGGATAGCGAACGGGTCATCGGGTACGAGCCACGCCGGCAGTGGCTCCTGCGGCAGCTCCGGCTGCTGTGGGCGGTGATGCTGACCTTTTTCCCGGCAGCCTTTATTCTCAGGCTCGGCGGGAGTGGGCGGTGGCACTTCATCATCCCACTTTTCGGCGCCTGGTTGTGCTGGGCGGTCCTGCTGACGGTCGTCGACCTGCGCTTGGCCCGTTTCCCGTGTCCCCCGTGTCGGAAGCCCTTCTTCCGGCGTGATGGGCCGCGCCGCCTTTGAGCCTTGCTGCGTCCACTGCGTCTTGCCCAAGTGGGCGCCTGATCCGATCGGAACGACAGCCGGGACGGAGGCCTGAAGGAACAGGCCGCCGGGACACCGGGCTGCGGAAAGAAGACGATTTATGTCTCGCGTGGCTCTGTCAACTGATCTGTTCCTAGTGGCTGCTCTCGGCCTCGGGCCGAGAGCCGGGTCCGCGCCGGTGGGCGCTCAAGCCGTTCGGCACCCAGCGCCAGTCCGTCTCACGAGGGAGTCGGAAAAACAGCGGAGGCAGGTGGTCGTCGGCAGACGGGTGTCGGAGCGAAGCACAGGTGCGTTTCTCGTCCTGAGCCGCGACGGCACCTCCGTGAAAGGATGTCGCCAAGACACATGTCCGTGTGTCGACGAGACAGGCACCTACACCGTCATCGCCGACGACTCCGTGACACTGTCGGCCTCGCGATACGGCCCTGCCGACGCCGGGAGCACCTTCCAGCGCCGGGGAGATGCCCTCTCGGAAGCTCTCCCAATCCCCGTGGCAAGGGTCCTGCGGCACAAGCAGCAGAAAAGCGTCGCTCAGGACCAGCGTCACAACACGGCGCGCGTCGCCAAAGGAAATCCCCGATGAAAGTGCGACCGACGGCAGGCAGGGCCGCCCTGCGGCTGGTGAAAGCCTGGCTCTTGACACTCACGGCGCTCGTCGGGGCCGCACACGCCCAGAGCACCGACCGCCCGACCCTGCGCGTCGAGTCCGGCACGCACACGGCGAGCATCGGGCGGCTAGGCGCGGACGGGAGCGGGCGGCTGCTGGTCACGGCCTCCAGCGACAAGACGGCGCGCGTCTGGGACGCCGCGACAGGCGCACTCCTGAGCGTGCTGCGCCCACCCATCGGCCCCGGCAATGAGGGGATGCTCTACGCCGCTGCCCTCAGCCCAGACGGGCGCACCGTCGTCTGCGGCGGTTTCACCGGGCCGGACAGCGGCCCGTTCTGTCTGTACGTCTTCGACCGGGTGACCGGCCAGATGACCAAGCGCCTCGGCGCTTTACCCGGCACCGTCTTCGATCTGGCCTTCTCGCCGGATGGACGATGGCTGGCGGCCACGCTCGACAAGGGCGGCGTGCGCTTGTTCCGCAGCGCCGACTGGGCCGAAACGGGCCGCGACGAGGACTACGGGTCGGCCAGCTACGGCGTGTCTTTCACCCAAGTGGGCGGGGCGCTGCGCCTCGCCGCCGGCGCGCTCGATGACTTCGTGCGCCTCTACGCCGTCGGGCCGGACGGGCGGCTGCAGCGCCAGGCGCGGGTACGCGTCAAGGGAGGCCACTACATTGACCAGGTCGCCTTCTCGCCCGACGGCGGGCGGCTGGCCGTGGGCTTCGCCGACGCGCCTCGCGTCGCCGTCGTCTCCGGCCAGGACCTGAAACTGCTCTACGCCCCCGACGCGGGCGACCTGCATGATGGCTTCCTGTCCTCGGTTTGCTGGTCCGCCGACGGCCAAAGTCTGTACGCGGGGGGCATTTTCTTCGTCAACAACGTCGAGTACGTGCGCCGGTGGACCGGCGGCGGGCGGGGCGGTCATGTCGACATCCCGTTGGGCGACAACACCATCGAGGGCCTGCAGACGCGGCCCGGCGGCGGCTTCTTCTTCGCCACGGGGGAGCCGGCCCTGGGCGCGGTCGGCGATGATGACAGGCCGCTTGTCTGCCGGCAGCCCGCCGTGGCCGACTTCCGGGTGGATGGAGACGCGCTGCGGATCTCCGACGACGGCGCCACGGTCGCCTTCCCCGTGAAGGCGTTTAGCGCAGACCGCACTGTGTTCTCCGTCCCCCGGCGGGCGCTGACCCCGGACGGTGGCGCGGACGCCCTGCGCCCGGCGCGTCGGTCGGCGGACGGGATGGATATCCGCGTCGTCCAGAGTTACTCCCCCTCCACGCTCAATGGCGTGCCGCTCCCGCTGGACGGGCGGGAGATCTCACACGCCGCCGCTGTCGCCCCGGATAGACGAAGTTTCCTGCTGGGAACGACCCGCTGGGTGCGCCGCTTTGACCGCGTGGGGCGGCTCCTCTGGAAGACGCTCGCGCCTGGCGACTGCTGGGACGTGGACGTCAGCGGGGACGGGCGTCTGGCCGTCGCCGCCTTCAACGACGGCACCGTCCGCTGGTACGCCATGCGCGACGGGGCCGAGCTGCTGGCTCTGTTCCCCCAGGCCGATGGGAAGCGCTGGGCGCTGTGGACGCCGTCGGGCTATTTCGACGCCTCGCCCGGCGGCGAGGACCTGATCGGCTGGCAGGTGGACAGGGGGCCGGACCGGGCCGCCGACTTCTTCCCGCTGTCGCGCTTCCGGGCTGCCTACGCCCGGCCGGACGTGATTGACGCCGTGCTGCCGGCGGGCGACGAGGCCGAGGCCGTCCGACAGGCCGACGCCGGGAGCCACCGCCGCGACGACCCAGGGGCCGGCGACATCGCCACGTCCCTGCCCCCGGTCGTCTCCATCCTCTCGCCCCAGCCTGGCGCCGCCGTGTCCACGTCCACCGTCACGGTCCGCTATGTCGTCCGCACCCCGTCAGACCGGGCCGTTACCTCGATCAGAGCCCTGGTCAACGGGCGCCCGGTCAAGACGGCGCGCGACCTGCAGGTCGTCTCCGCCGAGGGCGCTTCCCAGGAGATCGTCGTTCCCGTCCCGCCGCAGGATTGTCAAATCACGCTGATCGCGTCCAGCGGACTTTCAACCTCGGAACCCGCCACGGTCGGCGTGACCCGGATCGGCGCGTCCCCGGCGGCAGGCGGCTTCGTCATCAAGCCTAAGCTCTACGTGCTGGCCGTCGGCGTCAGCCGTTACCAGAATCCTGCCCTGACGCTGGGCTACTCGGCCAAGGACGCCCAGGACTTCGCCCGCGCGATGCTCACCCAGAAGGGCCGTCTGTACGCCGACGTGCAGGAGCGCGTCTTGACCGACGCCAAGGCCACCCGCGACGGCATCGTGGACGGCCTGGACTGGGTCGAGAAGCAGACGACACAGCACGACGTGGCAATGGTGTTCCTCTCAGGACACGGCGCCGACGACCGCGACGGCAACTACGTCTACATCCCGGTCAACTTCGACATGGAGCGCATCAAAGCGACAAGCGTGCCGTTCACAGACATCAAAGAGACCGTCGAGGGCCTGTCCGGCAAGGCGCTGTTCTTCGTCGACACCTGCCACTCCGGCAACGTGCTGGGGACGGCTGCGGGCCGCGACCTGCAGATCGTCAGCACGGACTCGGCGGTCAACGACCTGTCCAGCGCGGAGAACGGCGCCGTGGTCTTCACGGCGTCCACGGGCCGCCAGGTCGCGCTGGAAGACAAGGCCTGGGGCAACGGCGCCTTTACCAAGGCTGTTCTGGAAGGTCTGGCGGGCAAAGCGGCCTACGGGCATGACGGGCGTGTGACGGTCAATATGCTCGACCTGTACGTCTCGGACCGGGTCAAGGCCTTGACCAAGGGGGCGCAGACGCCCACGACGGCCAAGCCGCAGACGGTCCCGGACTTCCCCATCGCCCTGGCCACCCGGACCGCCTCCCGCTAGGGTGTTGCGGCCGCAGGATCGCGGGCAACATGGGTATACTGCCTCTGACACACTTTAGAGGCGGTACCACATGGCAACGCTCGGCAAAGACATCCGGATCACCTACCTGGGTCACTCGACCTTCCACATCGTCACCCCCGGCGGCATCAGACTCCTGGTTGATCCGTGGGTGCAGAACAACCCGCGCTGCCCCGACGACAAGAAAGACGTCGGGCCGCTGGATAAGATGCTGATCACGCACGGCCATTACGACCACATCCAGGACGCCGTCGAGATCGGCAAGGCGACCCAGGCCCAGGCCGTCGCCGTCTTCGAGACCGTCGCCTGGCTCGGCGGCAAAGGCATCAAGAACGCCGCGCCGATGAACAAGGGCGGCACACTGGCTGCCGACGGCCTGAAGATCACCATGGTCCATGCCGACCATTCGTGCGGCATCTCCGACGGCGGCCAGATCGTCTACGGCGGCGAGCCGGGCGGCTACGTCCTTGAGGTGGAGAACGGCTTCAAGATCTATCATGCGGGCGACACCGCCGTGTTCGGCGACATGGCCCTGATCGCACAGATCTACAAGCCCGATCTCGTGCTGCTCCCCATCGGTGACCGCTTCGTCATGTCCCCGCTGGAAGCCGCCCATGCCGTGCGCCTGATGGGCGCGCGTCAGGTCGTTCCCATCCACTTCGCCACATTCCCGCTGCTCACCGGCACCCCGGAGGCGTTCCAGTCGGCCCTCAGCGATCTCGATTTAGCCCCCGAAGTGATCGTCCTGGAGCCGGGCGAGACGCTGTCGTAAGCGCCCGCGGGAGAAGTTCACGATGTCCGACACTCCGAACCGAGACAACAGCCGGCCACCGGCCTACGCCCAGGCGCTGGCGCTGGGGTTCGTCAGTGGCTTGCGAACGATGCTGGGTCCGGCGTTTGTGGCGGGGATCGGCCCGCCCGCCGTCGCCGTCTCGGTCTGCTCCTGGGACGCCGACATCCACGGGGGGACGGCGGCCCGGTTCGCCGCCCGGCTCGCCCGCTGGCTGCCGGGCCACCCGCTGCCCCCCTACAC
>CAXUCQ010000168.1:0-6448 GCA_964249295.1 uncultured Armatimonadales bacterium
CGGGGGGACCCCGCCCCTACGCGGCCTGCCGTCTTTGCCCGTCGAAACCAACCGTCTCGTCGCCTTCCACTGGGCGACGCAGGATGCCGACTATGTCGAGGCCCTGTGCAAGACGGGGAATGAGCCGATCGGGTCGTTGGGCTACGACGGTCCGCTGGCGGCACTCGCGCCGGAGAAGCAGTCGCTGGCCGACTACTTCAAGGAAGCCGTCGCCGTCGTGACCAACCCCGCCATGGACCGCGAGCGGGAGATGGAGCACTTCTCGACCCGGCTGACGCTGGGCGCGCGTCCCGGCCTGCAAGCGGGCGGGTCGCTGCCGCATCGCGCCGTCGAGCTGAACGTGCCGCTGTTGCCGGATCTGGCGACGCTCGGCCCGCTGCTGAGCGCCGCAACGGCTGGCGGCGCAGCCGCGAAGGTCGGCACCTGTACCCTGGAAGGCGTTTTCGCCCATTTCGGTCCCCAGGCCGTCGCCGTGCTGCCCGCGCTGTATAGGGCGTCCGAGACCATGCAGGCCGCCGTCGAGAGCCTGACACAGCGCGCCCTTGATGCCGTCAGAGCAGGCGCGGCGGTCCTGGTCCTGGACGACCTGGGCGCGTTCGCGCCGGACACGCTCCCCATTGACCCGCATCTCGCCCTGGTGGCCGTGGATCGCGCGCTGCGTGAGGCGCCGGTGAGCGACGCCCCCAACGCGCCGGCGCTGCGCCGCATGACCAGTCTTGTCGTGCGCTCCGGCGGCCTGCGCAACCTGCACGACATCATCCTCGCCATCGGCAGCGGCGCCGATGCCGTCGCGCCGTCGCTGATGATGCGGCAGGCTGCCGCCGGCGCCCCGACCGACGCCACGGAAGACGACAGGGCGCTGCGGCTGTACAACCTCATGTCCGGCTTGCAGAAAGGCCTGGAAAAAGTCATCTCGACCATGGGGACGCACGAGCTGCGCGGCTATGGCCGCATCTTCGCGTCCATCGGACTGGCGTCCGACGTGGCGAACCTGCTCGAAATCCGCAACTTCTGCGGCTCGTCCAAGGCCGGCCTGTCGCTTGCGCGGCTGGATGCGTTGGCCCGGCAGCGGCTGGCGCTGGCCCGCGACGAGAGGCCGATCAAGAAGCGCGAGGACATGCGGTTCTACCCGAAAGTCTGGAAGTTCGCGGGCCAAGCGGCGGCGGGGACGATCCCGTACTCCCAGTACAGCGAGCGGGTGCAGAACTTGGAGCGCGAAACGCCCATCTCGCTCCGGCATCTGCTCGACCTGCGGCTGGACAAGCGGATGCCCGTCGCCCGCGAGATGGTCAGCACCCGCGTCAAGGGCCACGACATGCCGCTGGAACTGTCGTCCATGTCGTTCGGCTCCCAGGGCGAAACCGCGTTCCGCTCCTACGCCGAGGCCGCGCTGCGCCTGAACATCGTCTGCCTCAACGGCGAGGGCGGCGAGATCAAAGATATGTACGGACGTTATCGCCACAACCGGGGCCAGCAGGTCGCGTCGGGCCGGTTCGGCGTCAACATCGACATGCTCAACGCCAGCGACTACATTGAGATCAAAATCGGCCAGGGCGCGAAGCCCGGCGAGGGCGGCCATCTGCCCGGCAAGAAAGTCTCGGCCAAGGTCGCGGCGGCAAGGCACGCCACGCCCGGCGTCGATCTGATCTCGCCGTCCAACAACCACGACATCTACTCGATTGAAGACCTCGCCCAGATCATCGAGGAACTGCACACCGCGAACCCGCGCGCCAAAGTGTCCGTCAAGGTCCCGGTCGTCCCCAACATCGGGACGATCGCCCTGGGCGTCGCCAAAGCCGGGGCGGACATCATCACGCTGTCGGGCTACGACGGCGGCACGGGCGCGGCCCGCACCCACGCGCTCAAGCACGTCGGGATGCCCGTCGAGATCGGCGTCAAAGAAGCCCACCGGGCCTTGACCCAGGCCGGCGTCCGCGACGAAGTCGAACTCTGGTGCGACGGCGGCATGAAGACCGGCCTGGACGTGGTCAAGATGATCCTGCTCGGCGCGAATCGCTGCGGCTTCGGGACGCTGACCATGGTCGCGACGGGCTGCACGGTCTGCCACGGCTGCCAATTAGATACGTGCCACGTCGGCATCGCGACTCAGATCGAGACGGTCGAGCAGGCCACGGACCACGGCCTGAAGCGGTTCGTGCCGCGCGACCCAGAGGCCTCGGTCGAGGCCCTGTGCCGCCTGTTCGGGGCCATCGGCGACGAGGTCCGCGCCCTGACGGCCCAGCTCGGCTTCCTGAACACGCAGGACATGGTCGGCCAGAGCGACCTTCTGACCCAGGCACGCGGCTTGGACCAGGTCGACCTGTTCGAGCTGACCGCCCCCATCCTGCCGATGATCACCTACGGCCTGGCGGCGACGGCGGGCAACGACCGGCCTTTCGACGAGAAAAACGTCAAGGTCGCCAAGCGCATCCGCCGCCCGCTGTCCTACATGAGCAAACTGATCTCGACCATGGTCGCCGAGCAGACCGAGCAGGGGAACGAATCGGTGTTGTTCGAGGATGATCGCGTCAACCCGACCGACCGCGAACTCGGCACGCACCTGGCCGGGGCGCTCTCGCGCGGCGACATCGGCCAGACGCCGCTCAAGACCGCCGACCTGCGCTTCCAGGACGTCATCCCCGGCAACGGCCTGGGCGCGTTCAACTCGCCCGCCGTCAACCTGCTCGTGCAGGGCGGCGCGCAGGACGGCGTCGCCAAGGGCGCGCACGGGGGCCGCATCTGCATCCTGCGCGGCCTCAACGACCGGGGCGAGCGCGTGGACGGCTCCGTCGGCAAGGGCTTCGGCTACGGCGCGCAGGGCGGGACGTTTCTGATCCAGGGCGACGCCGACTCGCGCTGCGGCATCCGCCTGTCGGGCGCGGACATCGTCATCGGCGGCGAGATCCGACAGCCCCTCGACGACGCGCTCGGCTGCCTGGGCGCGCGGGCCAACATCAAAGGCTTCGCGTTCGAGTACATGACGTCGGGCCGCGCGCTCGTCCTGGGTGACCCCGGCCCGTGGATGTGCGCGGGCATGACCGGCGGCGTCGTGTACGTGAAACTGACCCCCGCAATGGGCCTGGACCACGCCGCCGTGCAGCGCCGTATCGGGCGCGGCGCGAAGGTCGCCGTCGCCGACATCCACGCCAAAGACAAGCAGAACATCGCCGAACTTCTGACGGCCTATGCGCTCGAACTGCGCCACTCCAACCAGCATGACGCCGCCGATAAGATCGACACCCTGATGCGTGACGTTTTGATCGGGACGGCTCAGTTCGTCAAGGTCCAGCCCGTCAACATGCAGGTCGACCAGACCGTCGCCACGGAATAGCCTGCTGCTTTGAAGGCCGCGCCCGCCGAGGGCGCGGCCTTTTTGCTGTTGGATCAAAGGAGCCTTTGTCAATAGCGCGACACAACTACCGAGAAGTGCGGGATCGGTTCACCCACATCGATGCTGAACGCGCCGGCTACCGCTTTTCTTCTCCGCGTCAAGAAGATTACTACGCTGTGCGTTTCTACCCCTGGTGGGAACACCCGGCCTATCTTGCCGCCAGGCAGAACGGCGCGACGTGGGGATTTTCCGACACACGTCCGGGCCGAATCACAGTCACCGTCTACCCGGAAAACACCCGCGCGCTCCACCTCTCAGAATCCGACGAAGTCACAGACTGGGATTTCCTCGATCGACACCCTCTGCTCTGGTCTTACGAAGACCAGGTGGAGATAACGTGTAACTCTCCACTCTCCTTGGATCATGTTCTCGGCCTCATGGATTTACTCAGAGAAGCTTGTCAGGGGTGGCTGAGTCCGTTCGACTTTCTCAACTTCAGCGGTGGTTTTCGCCGGTTCATGCCGTGGGCGGAACAGGGGGCGTTCAGCCTGGGGAGGTTCCCGAGACCGCTTTTGGAGCTGCTGTACGACTACCTGAACTCGGCGGGCGCACGGCTCTACCCAAGCGTGGTGCCAAAACCAAGAGGGCAGCAGGCTGCGCCTAAGCTTCTGCTTCTTGATGGAACGGACTACATCATTGCTGACGATTTCAGCCTTGACGTTCCAGAGGTCGTTCACAAACCGGAGTTTTTTTCGGCGCCAGGAGGCTAATACACTTCCCCCAGACTCGGGTCGAGGGCCTGGCCGAACTGGCCGACGGAGAACGGCTCGTAGGCGGGGAAGGCTTTGAGGCGGAAGTTGAAGGTGAGCGTGGAGCCGGGCCGCAGGCCCTCCGGGTCGTCCTCGTAGACCAGCGTCCCCTCGAAGTCGTGCCACGACCGGGTCAGCGCCAGGCCCTTGTAGTCGAAGCGCCGCGTGAACCCGTTGTAGCCGCCGATGGCGCGCAGGCGGTAGCCGGCGTCCTCGTGCGGGTCGCGGAAGAACGGCAGGTCCAGGTCACCGTTGATGCTGGAGAACTCGTGCTGCTCAGGCACGTAGCGGCTGGTCAAATCCAGCGACACGCCGGCCGGGGCGCGGACTCGGACGTTGTTGGTCAGGTCCAGCAGCGTGTTCCGGTTGATGTCGTAGGACGCCGTCGTGCGCAGCCGGAAGACCTGGCTGGGCGTGTAGATCGTCTGCAGGGCGGCGTTCTGCCAGGGCGTCGCCGGCAGCCCGCCGAAGCTGGCGGTGCGGTTGAAGTCGAAGCCCGTGCCGAGCGTCACCTGGAGCGCCCGCGCTTCTTGGTAATTAAAGGACAAAGACGCCAGATTCGTGTTGCCGGTCTGGTCGAACTGGAACGGCGAAAAGCCGTAAGGCTTGAGGTAGGTGTAGGTCACGCCCGCCGACGACTTGCCGCCGATCAGCAGCCGGTACCCCGTCCGCCCGTTGAGCACGTACTGGGCCGTGTCGTTGCCGTAAAACCCCTGCTGGAACGCGGCCCCGTAGTTGAAGATGTTGCGCCGGTCGATCTGCTTGGTCGTCGATCCCGTGTCCAGGCTGAAGTACGCCCGCTGCGTGTCCGTCTTGGAGAAGCCTTCCAGGAACTGCCCGAAGGAGAAGTTGACGCGGGTCGTGCCGGGCAGGAACGACCGGAGCGCCGCCAGCCGCACCGCATCCGTGGCGATCCGCAGCTCCGGCAGGCGCTGCACGCCGCCGTTGTAGGTGCTGCCGGTGTCGCTGCTGCCGATCTGCGTGAATTTGGCGCCCAGGATCTCGATGTCGTACAGGCTGCCGCGCTGGGTGTAGTCGAGGTTGGTGTCCAGCTCGCGGCGGTCGCTGGCCCCCGTGAACCCGGCGTAGGACGGGGAAACGAACTGTGAATAGTCGAACTTGGTGGTGACCTGTTCCTTCGAGGTCGGCTGGAAGCTGTTGTCCAGCGACGACGTCAGGGTCTCGGAAACGCCCGCGCCGTAGTCGCTGGTGGACAGCGACGTCAGCAGGGACGTGTTCAGGTTGCCGACGGCGCGCGTCAGGTTCAGCTGCGTGTTCTGCGAGCGGCTCTGGCTGTCGCCGGCGTAGTAGGAGTTCTGCTCGAACTGCGAGGTCAGGGCGACGCCGATGACGCCGAACTGCTGCCGGTGGTTGATGGTGCCGGTGATGTCCTGCAAGCCTGTCTGTTTGTCGTAGAGACGGTAGAGCGAGAACACGCCGGCGCCGCGCGCCAGCCGGTTGGGCGAGCCGTAGTCCTGGGCGAATCCCGTCCCGACGCCCTTCTTAGACATCAGGTCCAGGTGCAGCAGGCCGGGCAGGCTGCTCACGAGCGCGTAGGCCGCCGTGAACTTGATGAAATACCCTTCGTCGGGCGTCTCGCCGACCTCCGGGAAGATCGTCTGCCGGGCGAACCGCTGGTCGAGCGGCACGGCCAGGTAGGGCAGGGTGAACAGGCGCTTCTCTTTGCGGTAGAACGTGACGTTCTTCGCCACCAGGCGGCGGCCCGGAATGACGTAGAGCTGCCGCGCCTGGAACGAATAGTGCGGCTCCACAAAGTCGCAGGTCGTGAAGGAACTCCCCCGCGCGTCGATCAGGCCGGGCCTGCCGGTGATGACGCCCCCGTAGATGAGAACGGGCTGGATGATGCCGATGTTCAGCGCCTGCGGGCCGACGATGGACCGCGCGCCCAAGATGACATACGTGTCGCGCCGCAGGTTGAGTTGCAGTGTGCCGTTCTCGCCGCCGTTGACCGTCTCGCCGTTCGGCGAGTGCAGCAGGACGTGGCCCGAGAACAGCGCTTCACCTTTGTCGAGGTCGGCGTCAACGCGATCCGAGGTCAAGACGTAGGCTTTATACTGGACCTTGACGTCGCCGCGCCCGATCCACTGGCCTGGCTGCGTCGACTCAAACGTGTCGGCATGTTCCAAAATCAGCGACGTGTTCGGGTCGGCGCCGGCATCGCCGACGACCGCGCCTGTGTCGCTGTCGGGCAGCGGCGTTTCAGTCCCTGGCGGCGTGGCGGGTGCGGTCGTGGCAGGCGTGGTCGGAGGCAAGGTTGTGCCGGCTGTGATCGGGGACGGGACCGCGA
>CAXUCQ010000169.1:0-6446 GCA_964249295.1 uncultured Armatimonadales bacterium
GATCTTGAACAGCAGCCGCAGCTTGAACGCGCCCGTGTCCAGCGCGCCCGTCCACAAGCCCGCGATGTCGGCAGGCGCGGCTTCGCCCGCCATGCTTGTCTGCGCCGACGCCAGCGGCGCGAGCAGGCCGCACGCCAGCACGAACGGCCAGATCATCCGCAGTGTCTTCAATATGCCGCCCTCCTGCCTCGTCACGATGCTTTTCGTCAGACACTGAGACACGAGAGGCGGGGGAAAGTTGCACAAGTTCGCCTAGGTCGCCCAGGACTGAAGTCCTGGGCTGAGAAACGCATTCTGCCCGCCTTCGCGGGCGCAAGAAGAGATACTCCGACGCCCTCATGGGCGGACAGGCTGCACTTTGTAGCCCAGGGGTTCGCCTTGGGGACCAACGCAAAAGGCCTCATGAGTGTCCTCACGGCAGCAACAAGACTTTGCCCCCTGCCGCGCCGCTGCCGACGCGGTCGTAGGCCGCCGGGGCTTGGTCCAGCGGGAAGCGCTCGGCGATGCGCGGGGCTTGCAGGGCGCCGGACTCGAAACCGGGGCGCAGGGCGTCTAAAACGCGCGCGCCTGCCGCTGCATCCAGCGACAGGGTGTTGACGCCCAGCAGACGCAGCTCGCGGCGGTAGAAGTCGAGCAGGTCGAACTCGACCCGGCGCTGCGCGGTGGTGATCTCGACGAGTCTCCCCCTGTGGGCGAGCGACTGGAGACACGGCTCGAACAGCGGCCCGCCGACGGTGTCCAGGATGAGTGTCGCGCCGATGTCGTCCGTGGCCGCTTTCACCTGCTCCGCGAGCGTGTCCGGCTGGGCGCTGACCAGGGCTTCCGCCCCCAATCGTTCGACGCCTTCGCGCTGCGACGCGCGGCGGACCACGCCCAGGACTCGCCGCGCGCCCTTCCAGCGGGCGATCTGCAGCGCCGCGCTGCCCACCGATCCCGCCGCACCGATGACCAGCACGGTGTCATGCGCGGTGAAACCCCCGGCGTCGATCAGCCCGGCCCAGGCGGTGACGTAGGGGACGCCCACGGCGGCGGCGTCCTCGAAGGACAGGCAGGCCGGCTTGAGGCGCACGGTGGCGGCGGGCAGGGCGACCTGCGCGGCGTGGGCGCCGTCACGCGCAAAGCCGAGGTCGCCGCCGCTGCCCCACACGTCCCTGCCGAGCAGGTCGGCGGTGCCTGCCACGACGACGCCCGCGAAGTCGCGGCCCGGCGTCCGGGGCAGCGTCGTGTGGGGCATCAGGCCCTGGACGTTCTTGACGTCGCTGGGGTTGATGGCGGCGGCTTTGATCTGGACAAGCACATCGTCAGGCCCGACGACGGGGGTGGGGATGTCCTCGATCTGGAGTCCGGCGGGCGGGCCGAACTGATGGAAGCGGAGTGCGCGCATGGTGTTGTGCTTTCGTCCCGATCGCCGATTTAATTGCCTATTCGGCGGTGACGCTCCCGCATCTCCCGGCGCCGCATCGGCATGGCGTCGATGATGCCGAACAGTTCTTTGTTCGCCGGATACCCGTGCCGCGCGACGGCGATATGCCCGTCCTTGCCGATCAAGTAGAACGCAGGCTTCCCGTCCGTCGCGCTGTATTCCTGTGCGACCCTGCCGTCTGTGTCTCTGAGCGTGTGGATGAAGCCGACAGAAGAGCCTGCCGGCATGGCGGCATCCGGCGGCAGGATCGCCAGCACCGTCAGATCACGGTCCTCGAACTGGGCGCTCTCGGCCTCGACGGCTTTCAGATAGGCCGCGCTGGGGCCGAAGAGGAGGACGATCCGGCGAGGGCCGAGGAACGATTGGAGCGAGATGAGGCGGCCCGCGCCGTCCGGCAGCGTGAACACGGGCGGGCGACTGCCTTCAGGACGCAGCCCGACGCGGGCCTGGGACGGGCCTACCGCCGTAAGCGCCGCGCCGAGCAGCATCGTGACAAGAGTCGGATGCAGGGGCATGGTCAGCATATCCAATCTGATACCCTCATCCTGACTGATGTTATGCAGAAAGCCGCTGGATGAGCTTCCGTCCGTGAGGACGATGCGGACGCCGTGTTTGCGCGCCGAAATGTCGCCCTGTGGGGAACTGTACAAGGCGAGTATGCCGTTTCTTGAGTGGACACTTTTGCGGCGGAGCTGTCTCCCCGCGTCACAGCCCGGCGCAAGCCGTGCGGGAAAGAAAGAAGCACCTATGAAACACCGATCTTTAGCTGCAGTGTCGAAAGGCCGCGCCGGGCTGCTGCTGGCGCTCGGGGGCGGGCTGGCCCTGGTCGCCGGCATTACGCACTCCGAGGCGGGCGGTCCGGGCGCGCAGGCCGGCGTCGACGCCGCCGCGCTCCAGAAGAGTCAGGTCCTGACGGGCCAGGAGGCGCTGCAGGGCGACTGGTCCACGGACGCGCCGGGCGTCCGCCGCCGCATCACCGTCGCCGACCTGCCGCCGCCGTATGCCTCGCCGTCCGTCGACAACGGGGCCTCGATGGTCCCGCGCCCCGACGGGGCGATGCCGCAGGCCCCGGCGGGCTTCCATGTTTCCGAGTTCGCGGGGGATCTGCATAACCCGCGCAACATCGTCACGGCGCCCAACGGCGACATCTTCGTGGTGGAAAGCGGGCCCAACCGGGTGCGGGTGCTGCGCGACACGCACGGGGCGGGCAGGCCGGACGTGGACGAGGTCTTCGCCACGGGCCTGCGCCAGCCGTTCGGCCTGGCGTTCTACCCGCTCGGCCCCAACCCCCAGTGGGTGTACGTCGGCAACACCGACTCGGTGGTGCGGTTCCCGTATCGCAACGGCGACCTGCAGGCGCGCGGCCCGGCGGAGACCGTCGTGGACGACATCTCGGGCGGCGGGCGGCTGCGGGGCGGCGGGCATTGGACGCGCGACGTGGTCTTCTCTAAAGACGGGTCCAAGATGTTCGTCTCGGTCGGCTCGCACTCGAACGTGATGGACAACCCCGACCAGATCGACATCGAGTCGCGCCGGGCGCGCATCTTCGAATTCAACCCGGATGGGAGCGGCGAGCAGGTCTACGCCACGGGCATCCGCAACCCGGTCGGCTTGGCCGTCAACCCGGCGACGGGGCAGCTCTGGTGCTCGACCAACGAGCGCGACGGCCTGGGCGACCATCTGGTGCCGGACTACATCACCCACGTCACGCCGGGCGGCTTTTATGGCTGGCCGTGGTTCTACATGGGCGACCACCCCGACAAGCGCGCCGTCGGCACGCCGCCCGCCGGGGCGGAGGACCATGTGCTGGTGCCGGACGTGCTGCTGGGGCCGCACTACGCCTCCCTGAAGTTGAACTTCTACACGGCGACGCAGTTCCCGGCGGAGTTCCGGGGCGGCGCGTTCGCGGCGGAACACGGGTCGTGGAACCGCGCCCACCGGGCGGGCTACAAGGTCATCTACGTGCCGACGCGCGGCGGGCAGGCCACGGGCGTGTTCGAGGACTTCCTGACGGGCTTCGTGACGTCGGACGGCCACGTCTGGGGCCGCCCGGTCGGCGTGACGGTCGCTCGGGACGGGTCGCTGCTGGTCAGCGACGACGGCTCGAACACGATCTGGCGCGTGACGTACACGGGCGGTGGGACGGGGGCGCAGACGGCTTCGCGGTAGCAGGCTCTCGGCCCTCGCCTCCTGTGGTCCTGGGCGGCAGCGGCGCCGACTATCGGGCGGCGCGCGCTGCCGCCCGGGCGGGTGTGAGTTCGAACCCGTTCCGACTCGCGACCGTTTCCTCGACCATTTTGGCGCCGCCGGGCGACTGGCCTTCCTCATCGAAGACCGTGATCGTGTTGCGGCCCGGCCTCAGCCAGCACTCCGGCAGGTAGTAGCCGTCCACGGGGGAGAGTTCCGGGTAGCGGCCCAGGTCGTGGCCGTTGAGCCAGACGAAGCCGCGCGACAGCCCCTGGGGCGAGAAGCGCATGATCGGGTGCGGCCCGACGGGGGTCAGGGCCGGCAGCGCGAAATGGGCCTGGTAGAAGCAGGGGACGCCGGGTGACGTTTTGGGGTCGAACGGCTTCCAATCGGCCTCGGCGGGGACGCGGACGCCGCCGCGCATCTTCCAATCCATGACGGCGGGGCCGCCGTCGAGCGGGTCGCTGAGGAGATCGACCTCCTGGGTCAGCCCGCCGGTGCCGTTGGTGTTCTCGTTCAAGACGGTCAGGATGTTGGGGCCGCCGGGGTTCCAGGCGGCGTCCAGCGGGACGTCGAACGGCGTGTTGTAGCTGTCGCTGTGGAACAGGCGCTTGCCGTTGAGGTACACGGTGGCGTAATCGTCGACGGCCCCGAAGTGGACGCGGCGGTTTTTGCCGGGCAGGTCGTCCAGCGTCGTCCGCAGCCAGGCCAGGCCGGGCTTGGCGCCGAACAGGTCCTGGCCGATGGCCGCGTCCTTCCAGTCGGGGCCGTCGGTGCGGAGTTTCGGGTCGGCGTACTCGGCGGCGGCCGCCTCGCCGCGCGGGTCGAGCTTGTCGCGCCAGTGGGTCAGGGCGACCGACGCGCCGCCCGCCGTCCCCAGCGTGACGGGGCCGCCGATGCCCTTTTTGTCGATCTGGTCCAGGGGGCCGATGTAGGCGTGCAGCTTTTCCCGCCCGTTGTGCGCGGTCAGGGCGGCGATCTCGTTGTCGCCTGCCCGCAGGTCGACCTTCAGCGACGCCGTGATGGGGTCCCGGAAGCGCTGACGCACGGGGCTTTCGGCGGCGCGGACGCCGTTGACGAAAACCGCGACCCAATCCCCCACGTCCGAGAAGTTGAGGAAGCGGGTGCCGGCCCGGTCCGCGTGGACCGTGGCCCGATACCAGGCGAAGGCGCTCCAGTCGCCGTCGGCGCCCATCGGCAGCGGCGTCTTGGCGCTTTTCCAGTCTGAGTCGTCGTAGCCGGGCTGCGCCTCAGCCGTGCCGGAGGCCGCGCGCCAGCCGGTCAGCGTCGGGACGGCGAGTTTGGCCTGCCGCGCGCGCGAGGCGGCAGTCTGTGTCAGGGGTTGGACCGGGCCGCTGGCGGCGATCAGGAAGGCCGGTGGCGTCCTGCCGGCGTCGGCGGCGGCCTGCTCGGTCTGCATGACCAGCCGCCCGTCGCGCAGGCCGGCCTCGCCGACGTAGTCCGGGCCGCAGACGATGTCGCGCCCGCCGTCCGGCGCCTCGATGAAGAACGTGTGGTCGGCCAGGGCGGCGCTTTCGGCGACGACGCGAATCGTCTGGGGGCCGACGCGGAACTGGGCGAGCGTCGGCGCGGCTGTCGGAAAGTGAGTCGTGTAGACGACCAAGCCGCCGTGCGCCATAAGGTGCGGGGCGTCCGGCCCGGCGGGGGCCACCTGGGGCAGCGTCACGGGCAGGCCCGGCGACGGGGTGAAGCGCACCTCGCCGGGGTCGCCGGGGACGCCGTACAGGACCAGAGTCGTCGTGTCGCCCTGCGCCCGCGTGCCGAGGATGTGCGCGGCGGCCAGGCGGATGCGGACGCCGGGCGCGAGCGTCGCGCCCCCGACGACGGGCATGACCTCGCCCGCGTCCAGCGTCAGCGGCCCGGCGGCGGGGTACGCGGCGCCGTCGTCCTTGACCTGCGTCTTGACCGGGCCGCCGGTCTGATTTCTGAGGAAGACGATGGTCCCCGCCGGACCCGAGCGGGCGACGACGTCCACACTCCCCGCCGTCGCCACGCCCTTGTGCCTGGCCGTCGCATCCGCGGAGTTTGCGAGGATGTCGGGGAAGCTGGTGGCGAACAGGGCGGCGCGCTTGAAGCCGTAGTACATGGGGCGCAGGTCGCCGGCCTGGCCGATGGGGGCGCCGAAGTCATACGAGGCGGCCTGCTGGTCGCACCCCCAGGTTGCGAAGTCGGAGCCGCCCGCGATGGTGTAGTGGGTGTAGCCCGCGCCGCCGTTGGCGATGACGTTCCAGGTCGCGCGGACGCGGTGGGCGGTCCGGTCCGGGTCGTCGCCGTAGAACTGAATCCAGCCGGTCCAGAACTCGGTGCTGTACCAGGGGCTGGTGCGGCGCGAGGTGTCGAACGGCGCGTCGCCGGCCGGGTTGTCGCCGTGGTTGAGGCCGCTGAAGAAGTACGGCACCTGCAGGCCGAGGGCGACGCACTTGCTTTTGAGGTGCTGGAAGTACGGGTTGTTCTCGTCCGTCCCTGCGCCCCGCGTGTCCTCGTTCTCGAGTTGGACCAGGATGACGGGGCCGCCCCGGTTGATCTGGGCCGCGTCGACGATGGGCATCAGATGGCTCAGCCAGCGATCGAGATAGAACAGGTAGGGCCGGTTGTTGTCGCGCACGACCAGGCCCGGCTGGAAGCGCAGCCAGACGGGCCAGCCGCCGCTGTCCCATTCGGCGTTGACGTAGGGGCCGACCCGGACGATGGCGTACATGCCGAGTTGGTGGATCAGCCTCAGATAAGCGCCTAGGTCCCGGTCGCCCGAGAAGTCGAACCGGCCTTCTCGGTACTCGTGGAAGTTCCAGAAGGCGTAGGTCTGGACGGTGTTGTA
>CAXUCQ010000170.1:0-6402 GCA_964249295.1 uncultured Armatimonadales bacterium
GGGTAGGTGAACCAGGGCTGGCCCTGCCAGGGGGGCAGGTTGGACGCGCAGACGCCGCAGCCTTCCGGCTTGACGCGCACCTCGCCGGGCTGCGGGGTGGGGCGGGAGACTTCGTGAATCTCGATGCGACCGGGCGCGGCGACGACGGCGGCCCGCATGGTGTCGGTCAAACCGCCACCTCCTGGCGCGTGTTGGAGCGGGACGGACGCGGGGCAGACAGGCCGCGCGACTCGCACAGCCACTGATACAGCCGTTCGACGCCGCGCGGCACGTCGGTCTGGGCCGACCACCCTGCCGCCGTTTGGAAGCGCCGCGTGTCCGAGACGTAGTAGCGCTGATCGCCCACGCGCCAGTCGTCGAACTGCACCCGAGGCTGCGCGCCGCGCAGGTCGCCGATCAGCCGCAGCAGATCGAGCAGGCTGATGGTGTTGTCGGGGCCGCCGCCGATGTTGAAGGCCTCGCCCGCGAGCGTGTCCATCCTGGCCTGTGCCTGGAGGAACGCATCGATCAGGTCTTCCACGAACAGGATGTCTCGGACCTGCATGCCGTCGCCGTAGAGGGTGATCGGCTCGTCGTCGAGGGCGCGGATGAGGAAGTGCGCGACCCAGCCCTGGTCTTCGGTGCCGAACTGGTGCGGGCCGTAGATGCAGCTCATGCGGAACACGACGGTGGGCAGGCCGTAGGAGCGGGCGTAGTCGCGCACGTACTGGTCCGCCGCGCCTTTGGAGCAGCCGTAGGGGCTGTGGAAGTCCAGCGGACGGTCTTCGCCGATGCCGCGCGCGCGCAGGGCAGTGGACTCCGGCTCGTAGCGACGTCCGTCACAGCGCAGGGTCACGTCTTCCAGTCCGCCGTAGACCTTGTTGGTCGAGGTGAAGACGAGCGGGGGCGGGGTCGGCTGCGCCCGGACGGCTTCCAGCAGGTTGAGGGTGCCGCGCGCGTTGATCTCGAAGTCCTCGATGGGGTGGACGAGGCTGGTCGTCACGGCCACCTGGGCGGCGAAGTGGAAGACCTGCCCGGCCTGCGCGACGGCGCGGCCCAGGCGGCCGGCGTCGCGCACGTCCGCGACCTCGACCTGCACGCGGTCGCCGTGCGTCTCGCGCAGCCAGCGCAGGTTGCGCTCGACGCCGGGGCGGCTGAGGTTGTCATAGACGAGGACCGGGCGGCCCGACGACAGCAGCCGGTGTGCCAGGTTGGCCCCGACGAAGCCCGCGCCGCCGGTGATGAGAGTCGGCTTGGTCATACCGTCAGCCCCCGCGCCGCCAGTTCGGCCCCCGCCTGGGCGACGTGGTCGTGGGCCGCCTGGCCTTCCAGCCAGGCGGCCAGTTCCATCAGCCCGCGTTCCATGCCGACCTGGGGGGCGTAGCCCAGGACGGACCGGGCCAGGCTGATGTCCGCGAAGCAGTGCCGGATGTCGCCGACGCGGTACTTGCCGGTGATCTCCGCCTGCGGGTGCCGGCGTCCGAGGGCGTCCGCCATGCGGCTGGCGATGTCGCGGATGGTGTACGGCTGTCCGCTGCCGACGTTGAAGACCTGCCCGGCGGCTGCGGGCGATTCGAGCGCCAGGCGGCAGGCGCGGGCGACGTCCGTGACGTGGACGAAATCGCGCTGCTGGAAGCCGTCCTCGTTGATGAGCGGTGGGTTGCCGTTGAGGTAGCGCGAGGCGAAGATCGCCAGGACGCCCGTGTAGGGGTTGGACAGCGCCTGGTGCGGCCCGAACACGTTGAAGAAGCGCAGCGCGACGGTGGGCAGGCCATACGCCCGCCCCGTGATCAGGCACAGCCTCTCCTGGTCGTACTTGGACAGGGCGTAGACCGACGCCAGCGAGGGCGTCTTCCATTCCGGGGTCGGCACGGGCGTCAGCGTCTCGCCCTCGGCGCTGCGCACTTCCCACTTGCGGGCCTTGAGCTGTTCCAGAGGGCGTTCCTCGCCGACGGCGATGCTGCCGTCCGGCGCTTTGTACAATCCTTCGCCGTAGATGCTCATGCTGGACGCCACGACGAGCCGTTCGACGGGCCGCTCGATCAGCGCCTGCAGCAGCGTGGCCGTGCCGAGGTTGTTGACATCGGTGTAGCGGGCGATCTCGTACATGCTCTGCCCGACGCCGACCATCGCGGCCAGGTGGTAGACGGCATCGACGCCGCGCAGGGCGCGCTCGACGGCTTCGGGGTCGCGGACGTCGCCGACCTGCAGTTCGACTTCGGCGGGGAGGTAAGCGGGCCGCCGCTGGTCGGGGCCGTGGACCTGTGGGAGAAGGCTGTCGAGGGCGCGGACGCGGTAGCCTTGCTGGAGGAGTTCGTAGGCGAGGTGGGAGCCGATGAAGCCGGCGCCCCCCGTGATCAAGACGTGTTTGCTCATGCCCTGTGCAACGATGCCGGCGCCCTCGCGCGTGTCGGATACTCGCGGGGCGTGATCGGGATCGTTTATCCTTTGCTGGTTCGCCCGTCGGATGGCCGTGGGGCGTCGGGAAGATGATCATCTTCTACCCCGCTCCGGGTCATCCTTAACAGGACGCCCGTATATTTTACGTGCCGCTTTGACATTCCTGCTTCTGTTTTGTCATACATTTCGGACCTCCAGCATAAAACCAGGGTGCAGTGTGAGTGGCTCAGGCAGGAAGTCTAGAGGCCAGAACCAATCGGACAATTCAAGGGGTCCGGTGTCTCGACCTGACGCAGCGGCGCCTCATGACGGGACGGCTTACGACACTGCCGTGTCTCCAGCGCCGAAGCCACGGAAGATAAGCGCGAGAAGTCTCTTTGCCTGTGCTTCTCCAGCCGGGCCTGGTGGGATGCGCCACAGGTTTCCCAAGAGCAGCAGGAAATCCTCGGGGGCGGCTCCCGGACGGATGTCGCCTGAGCCTTCGCAGGCGTCCATCAGTTGGCGGACGGCATTCAGCATCGGCCCGTAGGTTTCCTGGACGTCCTGATCCGATATTGCCGCATGGAGCACGTCAGCGACCCCGTGCTTCATCTTCCCAAACCCGACGAGCCGATCACACCAGAGCCGGAAGGCCTGAAGCGGCGGGCGCTCGGCGAGCAGACTCGGCGCAAGGCCGACCAGCGCGTCGATCTCCTTGCGATAAACGCCCAGCACCAGGGCCTCGCGGCTCGGGAAGTGACGATAGAGCGTACCCGCGCCGACGCCGGCCGCCTTGGCGATGGAGTTGAGGGAGGCCGCCGGATCGGCGGCCAGCGCGTCGCGCGCCGACTCCAGAATGCGGTCCCGGTTGGCCCGCGCATCGGCGCGCAGATTTTCTTCTTCGTCGGCCATTGGTCCTCTTGACAAAACGGAGAGTTCTCCGGTAACATGAGAATGCAAACGGAGAACTCTCTTATTTTACCCGATGAGGAGGCTATATGCAATACACAAAGCTCGGCCACACAGGTCTCGACGTTTCGCCTATCTGCATCGGCTGCATGGGCTTTGGAGACCCTTCCCGTGGCTATCCGGCTTGGTCGCTTGACGAGGAGGCCAGCCGCCCGCTGATCCGCCACGCCGTCGAGGCCGGCATCAATTTCTTCGACACCGCCAATCTGTATTCGAACGGGTCGAGCGAGGAGATTTTGGGCAGGGCGCTGAAGGAATTCACCAACCGCGACGCTGTGGTTATCGCCACCAAGTTAAGCGCACCCACACGGAACGGCCCCAACGCCATCGGACTGTCGCGTAAGGCGATCATGACGGAGATCGACCACAGCCTGCGGCGGCTTGGCACCGACTACGTGGACCTCTACCAGATTCATCGGCGCGATCAAAGGACGCCCTGGGAAGAGACGCTGGAGGCGCTGCATGATCTCGTGAAGATCGGCAAGGTGCGCTATCTCGGCGCCTCCTCGATGATGGCCTGGGAGTTCAGCAAGGCGCTGCACTTGCAGAGGGCAAACGGCTGGGTGCGCTTTGTCTCGATGCAGGACACCTACAATCTGCTCATGCGCGAGGAGGAGCGCGAGATGCTGCCGCTCTGTGCCGACGAGGGCGTGCAGACAATCGTCTACAGCCCGCTCGCGCGTGGCCGCCTGGCTCGGCCGTGGGGCGTAACCACTGCCCGCTCAGAAGCCGAGCAGCCCTACGTCAACGCGGCCACGGCACCGAGTGATCAACGAATCGTCGAGGCGGTGGGCGACGTTGCGGCGGAACGTGGCGTCAGCCAAGCGCAGATCGCTTTCGCCTGGCTGCGTCGCCATCCCGTCATTGCCGCGCCGATCGTGGGTGCGCTCAAGACCACGCACATCGACGACGCGGTCGCAGCACTCTCAATCACCCTGACGGACGACGAGGCTGCCAGACTTGAGGCACCTTACACCCCCCGTCTGGATAATCAGGGTGTCTCCGATCCGGCCATGCTGGCCCGTGCTGCGGAGGCAGTAACCGGGTTTAAAGCGTCCGTTACCTGACATTACGCCGCCTTGCGCTGCGGCCCTGCGGGCGAGCAGCCATGCTCGCGCAGGAGCGCCATCATGGCGTCTTCCTCGGCGCGCTGGGCCTGCGATCGGTCCCGCGTCTCCTGGGCGGACCGGCGCAGGGCTTCCAGCAGCGTCCCGGCCGTGTAGGCCTCTAGGATGGCCGGATGGACGTAGCACTTGCGGCAGATGGCGGGCGTGTTGCCCAGCGCCGACGAGACGCATTTGATGACCTGGGTGATGTTTTTTTTCGTCTGTTTGGGGGAGGCCGCCGCGTCGCACTCGGCCAGGGCGCGGGCGGCCAGGATCGTCCCCGCCCAGGTGCGAAAGTCCTTGGCCGTGAACTCCTGCCCGGTGATCTCGTGCAGATAGGCGTTCACGTCGGACGAGTCGACGGTGTGCGGCTCGCCGTCGTCGTGGAGGTATTGGAACAATTCTTCGCCCGGCAACTCCTGGCTCCGCTTGATGATCTTCGCCAGGCGCGGGTCGCGCAGGTCGATGGCGTGGTCCTTGCGGCTTTTGCCCCGGAAGTGGAAGTGGACCGTGCCGCCTTCGATGTCCACGTGTTCGTTGTGCAGCGTGGTCAGGCCGTAGGACTCGTTCTCTTTGGCGTACTGCTCGTTGCCGATTCTGATGTGGGTTTCTTCCAGCAGGCGCACGATGGTCGCCAGCATCTTCTCGCGCGGCATCCCGCGCCGGGACAGGTCGTGAGCGACGCGCTCGCGGATCAGCGGCAGGGCCTCGCCGAAGGCGATCATGCGCCCGTACTTGGTCTCGTCGCGGACCTCGCGCCAGCGCGCGTGGTAGCGGTACTGCTTGCGGCCCCGCGCGTCCTTGCCGGTCGCCTGCAGGTGTCCATTCTTGAGGGGTGAAATCCAGACATCCGTGTAGGCGGGAGGAATGCCGAGATGGTTGATGCGCTCGATCTCCGCCTCGTCGGTGATGGTATGCCCGTCGGTGCCGACGTACTCGAAGCCGTCCTGGGTCCTGCGCCGGGTGATGCCGGGCCGGGTGTCCATGACGTAGCGCAGCCCCGCCGCCTTGGCGGACAGGGCCGGGTCTTTGCCGATCTCCGGCTGGTCGTGCGCCGCCTGGATGAGCGCGTGGGGTGATGGTTCGCGTGTGGGCGTTTCTTGTGCCATGGGTGTTCTCAGATGTACCCACGGCGCGGCGGCTCTACACTCCTCCGATACGTCACCGTCTGTTTAGTGGCAACTGTTCTGGCCGAAGGCGAGGTTGACGACGGCGGCGCTGGCGTCCGAAGCCGAGGTGAACGCCGAGTTGTCGCCCGTCCACATGTTGAGCGAGCCGGAACCGCCCTCGGCGGCGTCCAGAGTTGCGAGCGGGAGCATCGCCTTGACGTGGCCGTCGCAGAACAGGAAGTTTGTGAAACCGGTGTGGCCCGTGAAGATGCAGCCGCCGTCCTGTGTGGTGCTGTTGGCCGTGCCTGTGGGCGAGTGCAGGTTGGCGGTCGTGTCGGCGATGTTCATCTCGCTCCAGCGGGCGGTGATCTCACCGGCCTCCAGCACGGTCGCCGGGGCCTGAATCGCGGCGAGTGGGACGGGGACTGGGCCGTTTGTGCCGTCGCGGAACGGGCCTCCGCTCCCGCTGTCGTAGCGGGCGACCGCATAGGAGGCGTTCTCCCCGTCGCTGCCCAGGTCGGGCAGGCTCTTGCTCGGGTTGGACGGACACTGAAAGATGCCCGCACTCTTGACGTAGGGCTGGATCATTGCGCGCCAGGAGACCTCGGGGGGAAAGGCGTTGTAGCGCAGGGGCAGCGTCTCGTCATAGTCCTGCACGTACTGGGTGATGCCCAGGCCGATCTGCCGCTCGTTGGAGGCGCAGGAGATCTGGCGGGCCTTCTCGCGGGCCTTGGCGAAGACGGGAAAGAGAATGGCTGCCAGGATCGCGATGATGGCGATGACGACGAGCAGCTCAATAAGAGTAAAGCCTTTGGCCTGTGACGACATTCCAAACTCCTTCATACTTTGGCGCGGGCAGC
>CAXUCQ010000171.1:0-6395 GCA_964249295.1 uncultured Armatimonadales bacterium
CTCATGAAGGCCTCCTGGAGGACCCCGACGCTGCCGATGCTCTTCATGCGCTTCTTGCCCTCCTTCTGCTTCTCCAAGAGCCTGCGCTTGCGGCTGGTGTCGCCGCCGCAGCACTCGCGGACGCCTGAGAGACGAACCCCGAACAGCATCCGCTGACTAATCCGGGACGGCTGCGCCCACTTCCGCCACCGTGTCGCGCAGCCAGATGTGGGCGGCGTCGCTCTCCATCCGCGGGTGCCAGATCATGACATACTGGAAGCGGCCCATGATCTCCGGCGCCTCGATCACCCGCAGCGCCGGATTCTGGTACGCGTACAGAGCGATGCGCTTCGGCACAGTGACGATCAGGTCCGTCCCCTCCGCCGCGTGCATCGCCTCAGAGAAATACGGCACGCGGAACAAGCACCGGCGCTTCAACCCGGCGGCGCGGAGGCGCTGGTCCGGGATCGTCTGCGATCCGTTGAAGGTCGGGATGGCGACGTGACAGGCCTTCAGGTACTGGTCGAGTGTCACACGCCCCGCGTAACGGCTTTCCCTCGCCACGACGCAGACGAACTTTTCTTCAAACAGAACCCGACAGGAGAGGTGCGACGGCATGCGCCCGTCGTCGGCGTCCAGCAGAAGATCGACTCTGCCCCGCTCCATCGAGTCGTAGACGTTGTCGGTGAGCGGGCAGATCTCGAAAGTCAGGCTGCCGCCCGCCGCCAGGAAGCGCTTGCACAGAGGAATGCCGATGACGTGCGTCGCGTAGTCCGTGCCGGCGAGGCGGAACCGGGCCGTCTCGTTTGCCGGATCGAAGGCCGAACCCGCCAGCAGCCTGTCCAGGCGTGGGAGCATCTTTTCCAGCTCCTGCAGGATGTGCGCTCCCCTCGGGGTAGGCTCGTAATCCCCGGAGACTCTGACGAACAACTCGTCCTGGAAGAGATGACGCAGGCGCTGCATCGCCCGTGTCGCTGCAGACTGACTCATGCAGAGGCGGTCGGCGGCACGGGAAAGATTCCTTTCCTCCGCGACGGCGATCAGAACGACGAGCAGGTTGAGGTCGGCCTGGTGCAAGTGCGTGATACGCATAGTCGGTATGGAGATTATGCTGTGACAAGTCCGAAATGTCAAGGGTAGAATGGCTGCGTCATATCGACGTCAGACATGAAGGTAAAGGAGACACGGGTCATGGAGAGAACAGCGATTGTCACCGGCGCTTCCGGCGGCATCGGACGCGAGATCGCCAAGCGGCTGGCCGCGGACGGATTCTGCGTGGTCGTGAACTACACGGGGAACGCGGCCAAGGCGGAGGAGGTCGTCGGCGAGATCAAGG
The DNA here is from genome assembly GCA_964249295.1 of uncultured Armatimonadales bacterium. Taxonomy (GTDB): domain Bacteria; phylum Armatimonadota; class Armatimonadia; order Armatimonadales; family Capsulimonadaceae; genus CAZZVX01. The sequence continues at coordinate 1,316 of CAXUCQ010000171.1, forward strand.
CCGCCGGGGGCCAGGCGGTGGCCGGCCGGGCCAACGTCGCCAGGGAGGAGGAGGTCGCCCGGCTCTTCGAACAGCATCTCGACTCGCTCGGGCGGATCGACGTCGTGGTGCATTGCGCGGGCCTCATGCCCCTGTCGCCCATCGCCGACAACGACGTGGAGCTGTTCGACCGAGTGATCGAGACCAACCTGCGCGGCACGTTCCTCGTGCTGGCTCAGGCGGCGCGGCACGTCGCCGACGGCGGGCGGATCATCGCGCTTTCGAGCAGCGTGATCGCCAAGTCTTTCCCGAGCTACGGGGCCTACATCGCGTCGAAGGCGGGGGTGGAAGGCCTGATTCGAGTCCTCGCGGGCGAACTGCGGGGCCGCAACGTCGCCGTCAACGCGGTCGCCCCCGGCCCCGTGGCGACGCCGCTGTTCCTGAAAGACAAGACCGAGGAGCAGATCTCGCAGATCGCCAACATGGCCCCGATGGAGCGACTGGGCGAGCCTGTTGACATCGCGCGTGTCGTTTCGTTCCTGGCCGGGCCGGACGGCGGCTGGGTCAACGCGCAGGTCCTGCGCGCCAACGGCGGCTTCGCCTGAACACGCCCCCACCGGGCAAGGAGACAAGAAATGAGCGACATAATCGTCATCACGGGGGCGGCGAGCGGCTTCGGGGCGCTGATGGCGCGCGGCTTGTCGAGGGCGGGCCACACCGTCTACGCCAGCATGCGTGACATCGCCGGCAAGGGCAGGGAAGCGGCGCAGCAGGCGTGTCTGTTCGCCGAGGAGAACAAGGTCGACCTGCGCGTCGTGGAGATGGACGTGACCGCGCAGGACTCCGTCGACGCCGCCGTCCGGCAGATCGTGTCCGACGCGGGCCGTCTGGACGTGATCGTCCACAACGCCGGCCACATGGTCTTCGGCCCGGCGGAGGCGTTCACGCCGGAACAACTCGCAGACCTCTACGACGTCAACGTGCTCGGGACGCAGCGCCTGAACCGCGCGGCCCTGCCGCAGCTCCGCAAGCAGGGCCGGGGGCTGGTCGTGTGGATCGGCAGCAGCAGCACGCGCGGCGGGACCCCACCCTACCTCGGACCGTACTTCGCCGCCAAAGCCGGCATGGACGCGCTGGCCGCCACCTACGCTCTCGAACTCTCCCGCTGGGGCATCGAGACGACCATCATCGTCCCCGGCGCCTACACCTCCGGCACCAACCATTTCGCCGACGCCGGGTCGCCGGGGGACACGGCCCGCCGGGCCGAGTACGACGACGGCCCCTATGCCCACATGGAGGACGACATCCAGAAGGGCTACAAGGCCACCCTGCCGCCCGACGCCGATGTGGCGGAGGTGGCGGACGCGGTCGTCGGCGTGGTCGCCATGCCGTTCGGGACGCGGCCGTTCCGGGTCCACATCGGCACGAAACCCGATGGCGCGGGGGTCGTGAACGCCGTCGCCGACCACATCCGGGCCGAGTTCGAGCGCAGCATGGGCCTCGGAGACCTTCTCTCACCCACACCGCGCGCCGCGACCTGAAGGGACCCACGCCATGACACCGCCGACCGACCCGCCGTCTCCGCTCTCCGAACAGGAACTCCGGGCGATCGAGACTTTCTACCGGGCGTTCACGGACAAGGACCCCGACCTTCTGGATGGAGTCTGTACGCCGGACTGGCAGGACATCCCCCTGCTGCCGGGCCAAGGCCCCGGACCGGACGGGCTGAAGGGGCTCATCCGGGGGGTGTTCCTGGAGGCCTTTCCCGACCTCCGAATCGTCGTCCATGAGATCGTCGGGTCGGCGGGCCGCGCCGGCGTCCGGGCGAGCATCACCGGCACTCACCTGTTTGAGATGTGCGGGGTCGCCCCGACCGGACGGTCCGTGGATGTCGCCCTGCACGAGTTCCATCACCTGGAAGGCGGCCGGATCACCCACACCTGGCACCTGGAAGACTGGTTCGGGATGCTCAGCCGGATCGGCGCCTGGCCCCCCGCCCCCACGACCGCAGACGGATAAGGAGAAACACCATGCCATACGCCAACTACAAGTTTCCTCAAGGGACACTCACCGCCGCCCAGAAGGAGGAAATCATCCACAAGACCACGGACATCTTCGCCGAATACTTCGGCGAGGGCGTGCGCCCGTACACGATGGTCCTTGTTGACGAGGTGATCGACGGGGGATGGGGCCGGGCCGACGAGACGCTGACCCTCGCCAAGATGCAGCAGGCGAAACAGGGCAAGCCCGCCCAGACATAGGCACACGCGGCGGGGCCTGCCCACCCCCGATCTGTGTTCCTGGGGGGTAAGGCCCCCGGATCGACTCTTGGACTATAGAGAACAACCCTCCGGGGATGAGTACGCCTTGCCCCATCCCCGGAGGGTTGTCGTCCGTGTCGCGTGTCGCGCCTACGCAAACCCTTTGATGGCCCGATAGCCGAACGAGGGACGGCCTGCCGCCGTGGTTTTCCCTGCCGCTAATCGCTGCCGAGTTTGAGGACGCTCATGAAGGCCTCCTGGGGGATCTCGACGCTGCCGATGCTCTTCATGCGCTTCTTGCCCTCCTTCTGCTTCTCCAGCAGCTTGCGCTTGCGGCTGATGTCGCCGCCGCAGCACTTGGCGATGACGTTCTTGCGCATGGCGGAGATCTGCGTCGCGGCGATGACTTTGGCGCCGATGGCGGCTGATACATCAAACAATCCTCTGTATCATGGGCTAAACAATGGGCGTAGCAGCCAATGATGCAAAGTGATTTTTCCCGTACTTGGAGAAGTAATAGTAGATGCTACGTTCAGCAACATCGTTCAATACAGACGCCATTTCCTCCACGGTCCAGGCAGCTTCGCGGAAATAAAAACTGCCCCGGTTGAAACGACCACCCTCGCCAGAGTTATGAAGATGGTTGTGTTCAACTTGCCGAACATTGCGATTGTGCTGACGCGGTCAAGGATGGAAGAGTCACCGGAAAAGTCGCAACCATATCCGAAACAAACGAAAGGAAAAATGCATTCGTTCATCAGGGCAGTCCGCAGACCGATGACGTTCTTACCGAGACGCTCGATTGCATTGCCCTTCGCTTGCTTTTTCAAGCCTTCCTGAAGGCGGAGATGGTTGGTTCCCTGATTTTTGACCTCAGAAATCAGGATCGGGTACTTGTTGCCTTTAGTGTCAAGCAGGGAAAGAATACCGCCATCGGGTCTAATACTGGACGTGGCAAAGTCATAATGAAAATCTTCTTCAGGAAAATGCTGACGCAGAACATCCACAATATACTTCAAATGCCATTCAGAGTCATGGTGTAGATGTAATTGATGTGTTTTGCCGACAGTCTCAGCTACCTGCACTAATGCTTGATATATGTCCCGTTCCTGACCCGCTGAGGTCGTGTTAATGACTGTGCCAGTACGTGTCTGACGTAATTGCTGCTTTTTCGCCATTAGTCAGAGCCGTATTTCGTCCGCATCTGCCGCTCAAAGAGCGTCATCTGTGGATTGATCTTTTTCATAGTTTCGGTGTGACGATTAACCGCCGCATCTTCGGCGCATATTATCTGATGAGTTAACTCCGCAGCCGACAATCCAGAATGGGGCCTGCTAGTGTCTACAATGAGAATGAACTCGACGTTGACGGGCTTTTCTGAGAATCGTTGTGAACTGACTCGGTAACGCTTGTAGCCCTGCGACACAAAAGACGTGTGTCCCCGCCTAGTACAAACGTCAATGAGTTGAGGCAGCGCGATCATTCCATCGGTGCTGTAACTCGTGAGAATGAAACGAGCGTCTAAGGTTGTTACTAGTTCCGTGTATGCCTCGGTTGCTTCACCTCTGTAATTGTAGGCGCTGCGTCGTTCCGTGCGCCAGTCCTCCCGGATGGCAGCCTTGTTGCGTCCCTGAATCTTTTCCGTCAGCGGTGGCTTGTCCCAAAGCGTCAATGTGTTGACGACATGGTAGTTGCTCGCATAAGGATGCTGATTGTACGGCGGGTCCAGATATGCGATATCTATTGGAGTCTGTTCCTGTCTCAACTGCTGCGCAAGAGACACCGCATCCTGCTTGAAGACGATGTTGTCCTGTCTGTTGTCGCAGAACATTGCGGGGGAAAGTGTTAGTTGAGAAAGTATACGATATAAAGCGGTCTTCGTCTGCCCCCCCCAGCCATTATGAAACCCTTTGAACACGCCGCTGGTGTTGCTCACATAGCACGCTTGGTACAACAACGGCGCGAGCAGACAAAACTCTTCCTGTGCGTCGATGATGCGTTGCTGTTTCCATTGCTCTACCTGTGACCGAATTGCATCCATTCTCATGCCGTTGACGCGAGTATAAAACAATCGGTCGCGATTGATGTCGTAAGCATCGTCCGACGCTGGGCAAAGGTGTTGAGTGATCCAATCTTCACATGAGGGTACAGAGTTAAGCGTCGCAATCGCTGTCTCATATCCCCCCAACGCAGAGAAAGGCGGCGGAGTGTTCTGGGCGATGTAACATCCATTAATTGCCTGCGAGTAAGGCTCCCAGTCGTTTGAAATGACGCGAAACCCGTACTGTTTAGCCATGCGTGACACGACGCCACTGCCGGCAAACACGTCTAGGAAGGTTGCAGGCGGTTCCACATCTGTTTGTGAGATGGCCTTTATGATAAGGCCAAGCAACTTGCGCTTGTTGCCGATGTAGGGGATCAACTGGTGGAAAATATAGCTGTCCGTCCAGGCAGCCGCGTGATCGGTTCTGTCATAGATGAAATCGACCAGATTCTCTTTCATCTAATCGCTGCCGAGCTTGAGGACGCTCATGAAGGCCTCCTGGGGGACCTCGACGCTGCCGATGCTCTTCATGCGCTTCTTGCCTTCTTTTTGCTTCTCCAAGAGCTTGCGCTTGCGGCTGATGTCGCCGCCGTAGCACTTGGCGATGACGTTCTTGCGCATGGCCGAGATCTGGGTGGCGGCGATGACCTTGGCGCCGATGGCGGCTTGGATCTTGACCTGGAACTGCTGGCGCGGGATGCCGACGCGCCGGTCTTGATCCATGCCCATGACTGGCTGGCTCACTTCGCGGCTTCGGCCTTGAAGCATCGGTTCCATCTGCCGATGCTGGCGACCA
>CAXUCQ010000172.1:0-5074 GCA_964249295.1 uncultured Armatimonadales bacterium
GCCCCCGCCCACCGTCACCCAGAGCGTGGTGCATTACGGTCGTTCGGCGCAGGGCCGTCCGCTGACGGCATACGTGCTGGACAACAATCCCGGCGCGGCCTCAGAGGCCACCCTGATCTTCGGCGGCTTCCACGGCAACGAGCGCACGACGCCGGCAGTCGTGAACCAATTGCGCCGGTATCTAATGCAGAAGCCGGGCGCCTGGCCGCGCCGCCGCGTCATCCTCGTCCCCGTCGCCAACCCCGACGGCTGGGCCGCCGAGACCCGCGTCAACGCCCGCAATGTCGACCTCAACCGCAACTTCCCGGCGTATTGGTCCTGCACCGGCGTCGCCGCACGCAACAACCCCGGCCCCGCGCCCGCGTCCGAACCCGAAACGCGCGCCATGATGCATCTGCTGGCCCTGTACCATCCCAGAAAGGTTATCAGCCTGCACTCGCCCCTGCACTGCCTCAACTGGACCGGACCCATCGGCCTGGCGATGGCTCAGGCGATGGCCCGCTGCGACCATTACCGCCCGACGGCCCACATCGGCTACCCGACGCCCGGCTCGCTCGGCGACTACTGCGGCTCCCTCGGCATCGGCATCGTCACCCTGGAACTGCCCGCCGAAAGCGAAGCGGCTTCCTGGGCGGCCAACCGCGATGCCCTCCTGGCTGCCATCGACCTCCGGGGCGGCAGCAATCAAGCCGCCGCCAAACTGGCGCGTGGGAAGCGGCGTGCCGGCTGACGCCCGGATTAAAACCCGAGGCTGAAAAGAACGAGTAGGGGTATCCGCCTTCGCAGACAAAGAGAACGGAGAAAGGCCGCGTGTCGATCTTCAGCCCGCGACGGCGGGCTTCCCGATGCGTTCCTTCCAGCCCCGGATCTCAATCCGGGCATCAACCCAATCATGAATCCGACATGAATCCGAGAGGCGCAACGGCAGGAACTCACGCCCGCGTCGCGGGGTCTTGGCGGTAGAAGCCGCGCAGGGCGTCATACAGGCGGGGTGAGTGGCGCTGCATGGCCGCGCCGCGCTCGAAAAAGGTTTCCGTGGCGACGGCGAAGAACTCGGCGGCATTGGTGGCCGCATAGGGGTCGAGGAACGTGTGTTGGCCCTGCTCTAAAGCCGCCGTCAGAGTCTGGAACTCCGCCGAAAACACCTCGGACCAGTTCTCCACCTGCGCGTCGTCATCGAGCGGCGGGACCCCGTCAGCGTTGCCCGCTTCCATGTCGAGCTGGTGGGCGAACTCGTGATAAACGACGTTGTGGCCGTCGCTCAGTCCGCGCCCGCCCGCCAGCGCGTCCTGCCAGGACAGGATGACGTGGCCCGAGTTGACCGCCTCGCCCTGTACGGGCAGCACGGCCTCGGTCACGATCCGCCCTTCCATCCGCACCGACGGGATGACATAGGCTGTCGGATAGACCAGAATGGACACGACGCGGGGGTAGTCGCTCCGCTCGCGCGCCAGTGTGAGCAGACAGGCCTGCGCCGCGATCGTGACCTGGATCTCTTCGGTCATCTCCAGGCCGCTCAGGCCCTCCCAGTTCTTGTCGGCGATCAGAACGCGCAGGTCGTCTTCCAGTTTCGCCCGCTCCGGCGGCGTCAGCCGCGCCACAGCGGCGACGTTGGCGCTCAAATAGCCGCGCCAGACGTCGGGGATCGGCGTCGCCAGCAGATCATGGCGGTGTTTCTCACGGGACCAGGGGAACAGCAAACAAAGCCCTCCGAGGTGGCTGTCAAAGCGCAGGCGCTCGGCCCCGCATAGCCTGCGGCCCGGAGGGCCGTTTTTTCCTGCCTGATTCCTTCAGGGCCGGGCTAAGATCGCACCGGCAGACGCCGATGGAAATACATCTTGTGGGCTTCGGTGTAGCCCGCCGGGCGGATCACCGCCAGGGGCTTGGAGATGACCAGCATCCCGCCCAGAGACTCGATGGTCCGGCCCGCCACCAGAATCTGCACCCGGTCCACGGTGGGGTACTGCCCCAGCGCGCGCAGGATGCCGTTGACGGCGTTCGCCTCGTCGGTGTCGCCGCCGTGGAAGTTGTCCTGCAGTTCGCGGGAAAAGTCCGCCGTCGCCAGCCCGCCGGCGATGCCGACGGATTCGAGTCGCGTCCCTGACGGCAAAGGGCTGTTGGGGGCGGCGATCAGGCTGCGGAGCGCGGCCTGCGCCGGATTACCAATATTATCAATGGCCGGATCGGCCAGGACGGGGTTCGCAAAAAATGTCAGAGCGGCTGCGACGAGCAGCGTGACCCAGAGCAAGCGTGTGTGCATTTCGACTCTCCTTCCATTCGTCCCAACGTTCATCACGATCAGGGCGGATCGTCACGGTACTAAAAACGTGTTACCCGGCCCGCGCCCGGGGGAAACCCGCCCGCCGCACGCGGCCCGACGGCTGGTATAATGGAAGCGGACGATCATTCTCCTGCTGAGGTGTCACCATGCCTACCTTCGAGATCGGCCCGGACAAGCCCGGCGACCTGCGCACGGCCCGCCCCTACTTCCTGGTACCCCTGCTCGGCCTCGACGCCGCGAAGGGCGTCCACCACCACCGCGACCGCATCATCGACTACGTCAAGGACCAAGAGTTCACCGACGTTTTCCTGCTCAGCCACGGCTGGCACCGCAACTTCTTCAGCGCGGTGGCCGCCTACGACCGGCTGATCAGCCGCTTCGCGGCCCTGTCCCGGCGCGGGCGCCTGCAGCCCAAGACGCAGCCGTTCCGCCCGCTCTTTCTGGCGATGCACTGGAACTCGGACCCCCAGGAAGACGCCTGGGTGGACACGGCGGGACGGCGTGACAAGAGCAGCTTTCTGGCGCGCGCCGCCGCGCTGTTCGAGCCGGCCGCCCATATCTCGGAAGGGGCGTTCCTGAACGCGCTGGAAGACCTGTACGAGTTCATGACCTACATCTCGGCCCCGGACGTTAAGGCGTTCGCCCCCGACGCCGACAGGCTCGACACCCAGGTCTTCACGGCTCTCACACAGAACTGCGAGGTGCGCGGGCGGCTGGACGGCGGCCCTCCGACCCCGCCGGAGGAAAAAGTCGCGCTGATCTGGCGCTGCTACGATGAGGCCGAGCCGCAGCGCGTCCTGCTCGACCAGGCGGAGTCGCCGCAGGCGTTCGCCAACCCGTTCTCTGCCTTGTCGAACCTGCTCAAGTTCTTGGTGGCCGCCGTGGGGCTGTTCGCCCTGCTGGGCCTGATTCCAAAACTGCTCGGCGTTTTCCACATTTCCACCCCCGATCTGCTCCAGCGGGCGGTCGGCTGGCTCGCGGGCAGGCCGGTCGTCGGCCCGGCGCTGGAGTGGGTGGCGCCGCGCGGCGGAAGTGTCCACTGGGGCCGCCTGCTGACGGCGCTGACGGCGGCGGCGGCGGCGATCCTGGGCGGCACGATCTTCTGGCAGCAGACGCTGCGGCACGGGCGGGGCGCGCGCGGCCTGCCCGTGCTCGCCGTCGGGTCCTGGCTGCCGCTGCAGCTCCTGCTGACGCTGCCCCTGCTCCTGTATCTCTTCACGACCTTCCTGTTCCGCACCCCACTCGTCCTGCTGGCGCCGCTGGCCTACGGGTACGGCCCGGCCTGGCACGGCTCGCGTCTGTTATCGCTCGTGGCGTTCCTGCTGGCCTGCGTCGCCGTCTCGTTCGGGGCGGGGGCGCTCGACCTGCCCGTGTCCGGCCTGTCCGACGAGCGCCCGCCCGCCGGGCGGCGCATCCGCGATGGGCTGGCCTGGGTCGCGCGTCTGCCGATCCGCGCTTTCCGTCTGTCGGTCGCGCCGGACAGCCGCTCGCTGGGGCTGGCGGAGGGTTTGGAGAAGCAGCTCGCCTTCTGGGAGATGCAGCGGAAGGGCGTCCGGGCCGGGTGCGAGGCCGGGCGGTTCGTGGACGGCCTGCTGCAGACGCTCCAGGCCGCCCGCTCACCGGCGCTCGCGGACGCCCGCATCCACCTGATCGGCCACAGCTTCGGCGGGCTGGTCCTGGTCAACGCCGCCCGCGTCCTCGCGGCCGCGCCGCGCCCGTTCGACTCGCTGATATTGCTGCAGGCGGCCATCGGCAGCGCTTGGTTCGCGCGGGAACCGTGGTGCCGGAACGGCGAAGTGCTGCGCGGCGTCCTGGCCTGCGTCTACTCGGCCTACGACATGGCGAATGGGTTCTACTACCCCGCGTCCAACAACGGGCGCATGGCGGCGGGGTACGTCGGGCTGTGCCGGGTCGGCAGCCGCCGGGGCCGGGCGCAGTGCCTGGGCAAAGGCGGCCTGTTCGCCTCCCTGTCTCAGCCGCCGGATCTGGCCTCCCACGTCCACGGCGCCGCGCCCTATGCGCTCAACCTCGACGCCAGCCGCTTGATCTACGCCGGGGATGCCGCCGCCGGCGGCGGCCACGACGACGTCTACAAAGACGACGTGATCCATATGCTCTGGGCGATCACCCAGCTCTGCGATCGGACCTACTTCCCGTTTGCCTCGCCCGGCGGCGCGACCGCGTCAGCGCAGCAGGGACGCACCGCCGTCGACGAAGATCTCCACCCCGGACACGTGCCGTGACAGGTCGGAGGCCAGGAACAGGCAGGTGTCGGCCACATCGATCGGCTCGCCCTGGCCGCCGTGCAGCGCGGGGCTGCCTTCCGGCAGTTCGACCTTGATGCCGATCTTTTCCGTACCCCGTGGCTCGGTCCGCTCGTCGATGTTGGTGTGGATCGCGCCGGGACAGATCGCGTTCACCCGGATGTTGTGCCGCCCCAGTTCCAGCGCGGCCATCTTCATCAGCGCCACCTGACCCGCCTTGCTGGTGCTGTAGGCCGACGCGCCGGGGTTCGAGAACGTCCGCGTACCGTTGACGCTGCTCGTGATCAGGATGCTCCCGCCGCCGCCCCGCTTGAGGTGCGGGACGGCGAAATGCAGCGTCAGGAACGTACCCCGGAGGTTGATGTTCAGAGTCCTGTCCCACTCCTCGGGCGTGAGTTCCTCCAGCGGCGTCCACACGCCGTTGATGCCCGCGTTGGCGAAGACGATGTGCAGTCGTCCGAAGCGGTCAACGGTCTGCGCGACCGCCTCCTGCACGGCCTGCGCGTCGGACACGTCGCACGCCACGAAC
>CAXUCQ010000172.1:5084-6383 GCA_964249295.1 uncultured Armatimonadales bacterium
GACGGACACCAGCGCGAACCCGGCGATGGGCGGCGCGGCCAGGCAGGCGAGCAGCCGGCGCCGCCATGGCGCGCCACGTGAAAGCGCCCGCGCCAGCAGCAGCATCATGGGCAGCCAGATCCACGGCAGGACGAACAGCGCCTCGCCGCCCGCTTGTTCGATCTCCGCCCGGACCTTCTCGCCTTCCTCCGGCTGCACGTCCGCCAGCGCGACCTTCGCGCCTTCGCCCGCGAACCGCAGCGCCGCGCTCCTGCCGATGCCGCTCGCGCCGCCGGTGACCAGGGCCACCTTGCCGTCCAGCATTCCCATGATCGTCACCCCCATGTTCTGTGGGGAGACTCTACCCACGGGCCGTGTCGGCTTATTCCACCCCACAGACGCGATTCCGTGCCATAATGCAGCCATGCATCTGCTGCGGGTCAGATCCTGAAGGGTTTGGAGTTCGATGCCGGTGCGCACCATCCTCCATTTCGACCTCGACGTCTCCTACTGCGCCGTTGAGGAGCGGCAGGACTCGGCGCTGCGGGGGCGGGCGTTCGCCGTCGGCGGCGCGGCGCAGGGGCGCGGCGTCGTGTCCTCCTGTTCCTATGCCGCCCGCCGCTTCGGCATGCGCTCCGCCATGGCGGTGGGCCGCGCGCTCGCGCTCTGCCCGCGCCTGCTTCGCCTGCCGACCGGCCTCCCCGCCTGCCGACCGACCTCCCCGCCTACCGGGCCGCGTCCGAGCGGGTCATGGCCCGACTCCGTGCCGTCACTCCCGTGGTCGAGCAGTCTTCATCGACGAAACCTCCCTGGAGGCCAGTGGTCTTGCAGAGCCGGGCATCCTCCTCGCCCGACGTCTGCAGAGGCAGATCGCCGGTGAACTCGGGCTGTCCTGCTCTCTCGGCGTCGCCGCCAGCAAACTCGTCGCCAAGATCGCGACCGATGTCGGCAGGGGCGCCGTGAACACCGGCACCCCGCCGCAGGCCGTCTGCGAGGTGCCGCCGGGCCGGGAGGCCGCCTTCCTCGACCCGCTGCTCGTCGCCGCACTGTGGGGCGTCGGCCCCAAGACCGCCGAGCGACTGGCGGAACTCGGCCTCCACACCATCGGCGACATCGCGTGCCGGCCTGCCGACGACCTCGCCAGGCGTTCCGGCAAGCACGGCCGTGACCTGTCCCGCCACGCGCGCGGCCTGGATGACCGGTCCCACGTCACCGAGCGTGCCGCCAAGTCGATCTCGCGCGAGACCACGGTCCACCGCAACGTCGCGGACGGCGCTCTGCTGCGGACGGCGCTCTGCTGCGGGAGACGGTATGCGGCCA
>CAXUCQ010000173.1:0-266 GCA_964249295.1 uncultured Armatimonadales bacterium
GTCCTCTTCCCAAGGCCGCCCCATGAGCGACGCCACGCCGCTCGACGCGCTCCAAACGGAGGCCGCGCGCGCCGAAGACCTGCGCGCGCGGCTGCACCACGCCAACTACCGCTACTACGTCCTCGACCAGCCCGAGATCAGCGACGCCGAGTACGACCGGCTGCTGCGCGAGCTGTCCGACCTCGAAGCCGCCCACCCGGAACTGGTCGTCGCCGACTCGCCGACCCAGCGCGTCGGGGCCCCGGGGTCGGGGCTCTTCGCCGAGG
>CAXUCQ010000173.1:276-1993 GCA_964249295.1 uncultured Armatimonadales bacterium
CGACTCGCCCACGCAACGGGTCGGCGCCGCGCCCCTGTCGACCTTCGCGCCCCACACCCACCGCCAGCCGATGCTCTCGCTCGGCAACGCCTTCAACGACGACGAACTGCGGACGTTCGATGAGCGCGTCAAGCGCCACCTCGGGCTGCTCCCGGACACGCCGATCGAGTACGTCGCCGAGCTGAAGATCGACGGCCTGGCGATCTCCCTGACCTACGTCGACGGCGTCTTCCAGACCGCCGCGACGCGCGGTGACGGCTTCACGGGCGAGGACATCACCAGCAACCTGCGCACTGTTTCCAGCGTCCCGTTGCGTCTGCGGGAGGACCCCCCCGCCCCCAATTCTGGGGGAGCTAGGACGTTGGTTGACGCGAGCGTTCCGGGAAACGCGCCTCTGACGCCCCCAGAATTGGGGGCGGGGGGGCCTCCTCCGTCTTCCATCCCCGACTTCATCGAGATACGCGGCGAGGTCTATCTGGACCACGCCGAGTTCGCCCGCATCAACGCCCAGCGCGAAGCCTCCGGCGAGCCGGTCTTCGCCAACCCGCGCAACGCCGCCGCCGGCAGCGTCCGCCAGCTCGACCCGAGAGTCACCGCGCAGCGTAAACTGACCGTCTTCATGTACGCCCTCGGCGAGAGCCGCGCGCCCGTCGCCGACTCCCAGGAACACCTGCTGCAGACACTGCAATCGTGGGGCCTGCGCGTCAACCCGAACGTCCAGAAGTGCGTCGGCATCGACGAAGTCCTCACCTTCGTCGCCCGCTGGACGGACGCCAAGGCGGCCCTGCCGTATGACATCGACGGCATCGTCGTCAAGGTCAACCAGTTCGGGATGCAGCAGGACTTGGGCGCGGTCGCCCGGACCCCACGCTGGGCCATCGCCTACAAGTTCCCCGCCCAGCAGGGCCGCACGAAAATCATCGACATCTTCGTCCAGGTGGGCCGCACCGGCGCCATCACGCCGGTCGCCCTCGTCGAACCCGTGACGCTGCCGCCCAACTCCGTCGTGCAGCGCGCGACCCTGCACAACCAGTCCGAGATCGACCGCAAAGACGTGCGGGTCGGCGACACCGTCGTCGTCCAGAAGGCCGGCGACGTGATCCCCGAGATCGTCCAGGTCGTCCTGTCCGAGCGCCCCGCCGGGGCCGAGCCGTACAAGCTGCCGACCCGCTGCCCCCTCTGCGACACCGAACTCGTCCGCCCTGAGGGCGAGGCCGTCACCCGCTGCCCGAACGGTCAGGGCTGTCCCGGCCAGATCGCGCAGCGCGTCATCCACTTCGTCTCGCGCCGCGCCCTCGACATCCAGTGGCTCGGCGAGAAACACGTCCTGCAGCTGATCGCCCAGGGCCTGATCAAAGACGCCGGAGACCTATACTTCCTCCGAAAAGACGACCTGCTGCCGCTGGAGCGCATGGGCGACAAGCTGGCGGACAACATCCTGGCTGCCATCGAGGGCAGCAAGAACCCGCCGCTGCCGCGCCTGATCTTCGCGCTCGGCATCCGCCTGATCGGCGAACACGCGGCGGAACTGCTCGCCCGGCACTTCGGCTCCCTCGACAAGCTGCGCGCGGCGACCGTGGAAGAGATCGACGACGTCCACGAGATCGGCAAAACGACGGCGGAGGCCATCGTGGCGTTCTTCGGCCAGGACGAGACAACAGCACTGCTGGACAAACTGGCCCGCGCCGGCGTCACGCCCCAGGCCGACCGCTACGCC
>CAXUCQ010000173.1:2003-6374 GCA_964249295.1 uncultured Armatimonadales bacterium
CCTCCCAGATCCCCCTGACCCCCGACGTGGCCATCCTCCCCTACGACGTCCAGCCCCACACGACCCCAATGCTGGACAAGCTGGCCCAGGCCGGCGTCCAGCCCGTCGCCCCCGCCTACGCGCCCCAGGCCGACACGTTCGCGGGCAAGGCGTTCGTCTTCACCGGTGCGCTCCAGACCATGACCCGCGAAGAGGCCGAAGGCATGGTCCGTCAGCGGGGCGGCCGGGCCGGCTCCTCCGTCTCCAAACAGACCGATTACCTCGTGGCCGGTGACAAGGCGGGCAGCAAGCTGGACAAGGCCAGGTCGCTCGGCGTCACCGTCCTGACCGAAGACGAGTTCAAGGCGCTCGCAGGCGTAGAATAGAGGCGTGGGCCGCACCACGCCTGAGCGGCCAGGCACCCTTCGGCGGCAGGGGAAAGGCAGTGGGGGGGCCGGCCTCCGTGCCTGCCCTTCTTCCCCGTGCCTGCCCTTCTTCCCTGCTCTCTGCGTCCGAAGGACTGCACCGGCACTGCCCCGCATAGGCGCCCCCAGCCGCTCCGTAGCGGGGAGCAGACCTGGAAGGGACCCGGAGGGCGCTGGGCGGCGAAGCCGACGCTCAGGCGCGGGTTTTCAACCCGCGCCATGACCGCCTGTCTCACCAAATAGACGCCGTCGCGGCGGGCGCCGGTGGGGTGGGGCAGCCGAAGGCCTGATAAAACTCGGGCATGTCTGCGACCGGGCCGAGGACGCGGTACTCGTCCGTCGAGTGTGGGTCCGTCGTCAGCCGCTCGCGGATCAACTCCGGGCGGATGTTCGCGCGCCACGACTGGGCGTAGGCGATGAAGAACCGCTGCTCGGGCGTGTAGCCGTCGATCTTGACGCGCGGCCTGCCCTGCAGCGACTTCTCCAGCGCCAGATACGCAAGTTTCAGGCCGCCGATGTCGGCGATGTTCTCGCCCAATGTCAGCCGCCCGTTGATGTGCGCGTCATCCACGGGGACGAACCTGTCATACTGGGCGGCGATGGCATCCGCACGGACGGCAAAGTTCTTCGCGTCGGCCCCCGTCCACCAGTCCGTGAGGTCGCCCTGGGCGTCGTACTGCCGGCCCTGGTCGTCGAAGCCGTGCGTCATCTCGTGGCCGATGGTCGCCCCGATCTCGCCGTAGTTGGAAGCGTCGTCGGCCTGCGCGTCGAAGAACGGCGGCTGCAGGATGCCCGCCGGGAAGACGATCTCGTTCTTCTGCGGGTCGTAGTAGGCGTTGTTGGTCGGCGGCGTCATGCCCCACTCGGTCCGGTCCACGGGCCGCCCGATCTTGTCCAGGTTGCGCTGGAACTCGAACTCGTCGGCCTCCATGACATCCCCGACGTAGCTCCCGGAGTCCAGCTTCAGCGCCGAATAGTCCCGCCACCTGTCGGGGTAGCCGATCTTGACGACCAACGTGTCGAGCTTGTGCAGCGCCTGGGCGCGGGTCGGGGCGCTCATCCACGGCAGCGTCACGAGGTCGTCGCGCAGGGCGGCCTTGATGTTGTTCACCATCACGAGCGCGCGGGCTTTGGCGTCGGGCGTGAACGCGCGCGCGACATACAGCTCGCCCAGCGCCTCGCCCAGTTCGCCGTCCGTCGCCGCCAGCACCCGCTTCCACCGGGGCCGCTGCGCGGTCACGCCCTCCAGAGTCGTGCGGTTGAACGCAAAATCTTCGTCCGCGAACGGCGCGCTCAGAGACCGCGCGGCGCCGTTGATCAGGTGCCAGCGCAGGTACGTCCGCCAGTCGGCCAGGGGGGCGTCGGACAGCATCGCGCCGACGAGGGCGACGAACGCCGGCTGCGCCACGTTCAGGTCGCCGGGCCGGGCCAGCCCGATGCCGGCGAAGTAGCGGTCCCACGTCACGCCCGGCGTCAGGCCGTCCATCTGCGCCAGCGTCATCTTGTGGTAGACGGCGTTCGGGTCGCGCTGCGCGACCCGCGTCATGGACGCCCCCGCCAGCCGCGTCTCCATCGCCATCACCGTCTGCGCCTCGGCCGCCGCCTGCGCCGCCGGGTCGCCGAGCAGGCCGAACATCCGGGCGACGTGGGCGACATACGCCGCGCGGATCGCCTGGCTCTTGGCGTCCGCGTCGAAGTAATAATCCCGGTCCGGCAGGCCCAGCCCCGACTGATAGATCTGCCCGATGACGCGCGCGCTGTCCTTGTCGTCCTGGCCGGCGAAGAACGCGAACCCCGCGTCGACGCCCTCCCGGTGCAGGCGGGCGATCTCGTCTTCCAGCCCGCCGGCGTCACGGACGCCGTCGATGCGGCTGAACTCGGGGGCGAGCGGCTTCGCGCCGTCCGCGTCGATCCCCGCCGCGTCCATGCCCAGCCGGTAGAAGCGCCCCACTTTGCCCGCGATGCTGTCCGGCGCGGCGCCCGTGTCCGCCGCAGCCTCGTCCAAGATTTGGTGCAGGATGGCGAAGTTGCGCTCATCGATCTCGTTGTTGACGCTCCAGGCCGGCTCGTCGGCGGGGATCGGGTTCCGGGCCAGCCAGCGCCCGTTGGCGAAGCGCCAGAAGTCTTGACACGGCTTCGCCTGCGGGTCCATGCCGCCGGGATCGACGCCGTGGAACGCCGGGGCCGTGACCGTCACAGGGGCCGGCGCGGCGCCCGCCGAGGTCGTCAGACTCAGTGCCGTCAGGGCGGCGATTATCGTTGCTTTCCTCATCGCGTGGTCCTTTCTCCTGCCGACACCATACCGCATGCGGGGAAAACTCGCAATCCCCGCAGTGAGCGCGCGCCCCCGGCGCTCCGAGAATCCTGGTGTAGGTGCTCGCGGGGGCAGGCCTACTGAAGCGGGAGTTCTTCTCCAATGGCGGACAAGGGCCGACGCCCCATGCCCAGGCCGCCTGCCCCCGCTCACAGAAGCCGCCGGAGGGACGCCGTGCCGTGTCCCCGGCGCTCTTGACGACTGTTCCCGCACGGGAGCTAAGGAGACGTCATGGTTTTGCAAATGCCCTGTCCTGATGCGACGTTTGTGTTCGTTGCCAGCAGCCTGGAAGACCGGCAGCAGGCGGAAGGCGAGATCGTCGTTTGGGCATCGTCCCACGGCTTCCGCGCGTCGGCGGCGGACCAGACCTTTACGCTGTATTCCGAAGACCAGCGCGCCCGCGAGTGGCGTCTGCTGGAAAAACCTTGCGTGTGAGTCCCTCCCCCAGGGTCATTCAGTTTTCGGATGGGGCATATCGCAAAACGCCCCTGCGGCGGGTTGCCTCTTTGTAGCCCCTGCGGCGGGTTGCCTCTTTGTAGGGGCGCATCGCAATGCGCCCTCTTCGACGGCCTGACACCAAGAACTGAATGATCCTGTCCCTCCCCCTCACAGGCAGGAATATCGCCCGCCCGCGTCGGATTGGGTGCGGCATGGAGCCGACACCGACCGACATCCTGCGCCGGGGCGCGAACGACATCTGGGGCCTGGGATTGACCGAGGCGCAGCTGGCGCAGTTCGCCCGCTACGCCGAACTGATCGCCGAGTGGAACGCCACCCGCCTCAACCTCACCCGTCTCGTCACGCCCCGCGACATCGCCGTCAAGCACTTTCTCGACTCGCTCGCCCCGCTGACGGTCGTCGCCGTCCCGCAGGACGCCTCCGTCATCGACGTCGGCACCGGCGCTGGACTGCCGGGCTTAGCCTGGAAGATCGCCCGGCCCGGCCTGCGCCTGACCCTGCTCGACGCGACCGCCAAGAAACTCGCCTTCTGCCGGGCCGTGGCCGACGACCTGCGCTTGGACGGCGTCCGCACCCTCCACGCGCGCGCGGAAGACGCGGGCCGGGAGCCGGGCGAAGCCGGCGCATATGACGTCGCCGCCGCCCGCGCCGTCGCCCCGCTGGACAAGCTCCTGCCGTGGATGGCGCCCTTCCTGCGCCCCTGCGGGCTGCTCGTGGCGCTCAAAGGCGCGGGCGTGTCCGGCGAACTCCCGGCGGCCCGCCCCGTCGCCCGCCGCCTCGGGCTGACCCTCGCCCGGCCCGTGCCGCTGGAACTGCCCGAGGCGGACGAGCCGACCGTCCGCCAGATCGTGACGGCGACCCGGACGCCGCTCCGGTGACTACGCCTCCCCCGCGATCTTCTTGGCGATGTTCGTCCCCGACAGCGCGCACCGCGGCAGCCCCCCGCCCGGATGCGTGCTGCCGCCCACGAAGTACAGGCCCTGCACGTCCGGCGACACCTGCGGCGGCCGCAAAAACCCCTGCCGCCACCCGTTCGACGACAGCCCGTAGATCGCCCCCCGGTACGCCCCGTACCGCTCCTGCAGGTCGAGCGGCGTCCACATCTGCTCCACCAGGATACTCTCTCTCAACCCGGTCAGCCCCATCCGCTCCAGTTTCCCCAGCACCACATCTCGATAACCCGCAGCCCGCGTG
>CAXUCQ010000174.1:0-319 GCA_964249295.1 uncultured Armatimonadales bacterium
AGCGCGACCACGATCCCGCCCTGCCGCCTGGTCAGGTGTGTTCTCATGAAGACCTCCTGCCGCCTGCTGCATTTTACCACACCGCTGTTGCTTCGGCGCGCTTTACGCTGTACAATGGAGCACATCACGCCCACCCCCCACAGGGGAAGGGCTTCAGCAGCCCATAAACGGCAGAAACCACGGTGGGAACGAAGGTCAAGAGTTTTCCGACACACCGGGAGGGGACACAACCGATGATTATCGAAGACGACTTCGTAGACCTACCCACCCCGACAGGGCCGATGCGGACGTACATCTTCCGGCCCACCGCGCCGGGACG
>CAXUCQ010000174.1:329-6341 GCA_964249295.1 uncultured Armatimonadales bacterium
GCCAGCCCGGCCTGTTGATGTACTCCGAGATCTTCCAGGTGACGGGGCCGATTCGGCGCATGGCGGCGATGCTGGCGGGCCACGGCTTCGTCGTCGCCGTCCCCGAAATCTACCACGAACTCGAACCTGCAGGGACGGTGCTGCCCTACGACGCGCCGGGCGCGGACCGTGGCAACGCGCACAAGACGACCAAAAAACTCGCGGCCTACGACGGCGACGCCCGCGCCATCCTGGACTACTTGAAGACGGCGTCCTACTGCACGGGCAGGCTGGGCGTCCTCGGCATCTGCATCGGCGGCCATCTGGCCTTCCGCGCCGCGATGAACCCGGACGTGCTGGCCGGGGCGTGCTTCTACGCCACCGACATCCACACGCGCAGTCTGGGCAAGGGCATGAACGACGACACGCTGGACCGCATACCCGAGATCAAAGCCGAGATGCGCATGGCCTGGGGGCGTCAGGACCCGCACATCCCCCGCGCGGGGCGGCGCCTAATCTATGACGCCCTGAGCGACGCCGACGTGCTGTTCCAGTGGCACGAGTTCAACGCCGCCCACGCCTTCCTCCGCGACGAAGGGCCGCGCTACGACCCCGCCGCCGCCCGGCTGGGCTACGGCCTGGCCCTGGAACTCTTCCAGCGACGCCTGGGCGAAGCGTAGTCGCGCCGTGACTACGCCGCCCGACGCGCCGTGAAGACGGCTATCTCCCGGAGGCCGTCCCGCCAGCGGACGGCATGGCCCTCCATCCGCCAGGGCCAGCCGCGCGCCTCCATCCGGTCGAGGAAGTCCAAGGCCTGCGGGCGCAGCGGGTCGGACAGCAGCAGCAGGCCGCCGGGCGCGAGCACGGCGGGCAGCAGGGCGAACAGCGCCTCGTGCAGACTGCGCTCGTACAGCACATCCGAAGCCAGCACCACGTCGAACGGGGGCATCACGGGTGGCCGGCGCCAATCCAGCGTCCGGTACGCGATCCCCGGAACGCCGTTGCGCTCGGCGTTCCAGCGCGCCAGAAGTAAAGGCGCCTCCTGGTAGTCCGTCTGCGTCACAAACGCGCCCAGGGATTGAGCCACCAGACCGGGCAGGCCGACGCCCGCGCCGATCTCCAGCACGCGCTTCCCTACCACCAACGCCGGCTCCGCCGCCAGTTCCTCGGCCAGTGCGACCGCCGACGGCCAGAGCAGCAGGCCATACGGGAACGTCTCCAGATCGTCCTCCGTCTCGACCTGCCGCAGCAGCGCGTCCGAGTCCGGCACGGCGCGGAAGGTCCAGGAGCGCCCGCCGACGGCGACGGTCATCTCGGCGGCAGGGGCGGTGATCTTCGGGCCGATCGTTTTCGGGGCGTTGTCCACGACTCTCCCCCGGCGCGCTTCGGAGGCACTTTCTCAGCACGAGAATCCGTAGTATAATACACTATGATGGCACGTCGATCTTTCCCTCAACTGCGCCGAAGCCGCCTGTGGCTGGCGTGTGGCCTGCTCCTCCTGCCCCTGCCGACGACGGCCCGGAGCAGGCCGGAGGCGCCCACGCCCAATTACGTGCAGGCGATCAGCATCCACGGCCTTCTGCACTGGAAGCGGATGCCCGTGTCGGTCTACTTCACGCCCGGCGAAGCCTCGACCCGGCAGCGCCGCGACCGGGCGCGCGCCGGGTTCGACGAGTGGGTGCAGGCGACAGGGGGGTTCATCGCGTACCGGGTCGTGGACGCGCCGTCGCAGACCGACATCACGGTGACGTTTGACGAGGCCCCGTTCCTGGTCGCGCAGACCCACCAGACCGGCAACACGGGGCTGACCTTCTACGGCAAGACGCTCAAACGGGCCGAGATCGAACTCGCGGCGGGCGGCGACACGACGCCCAACCAGCTGCAGGAACTCGCGGCGCACGAGTTCGGCCACGCCCTCGGCATCGACGGACACAGCGACGACCCGGACGACCTGATGGCGCCGGTCGAGCTGCGCGTCTTCGACGCCTACGGCGCTCCCGTCGACGCCCCGCCGCACCCCGTCACCCGGCGCGACCTCAACACCCTCCGGGCGTGCTACAACGTCCCGATGGCCGCGCCCGCGCCGCCCCGCGTCGAGGCGTCGCGGGACCCCGACCCGGACTCGGAGACCGTGACGCCCGCGTACTAGGACGGGTCAAGACCCGTGCGGGCCGCGCCGTCTGCGGAGTCTTCCACCCCGCCCGCGTCGCCGATGCCGGGGTCCGTCTCTTCGCCCGTCGCGGTCGAGGCGCCCGCGCCGGTCTCGCTGCTCAGGTCCAGCACGGGCAGGGCATCGTCGGCGGGGCTGGAGCCGACCTGCCCCCCGAAGGGGTTGGGCGAAGGCGGCATCTGCGAATCGCGCGTCCCCTGGGGCGCATCAACAAGTTCATTCACCAGTCTCTGTTTCAGGTCTTCCGTCGGGTTGTCAGACATCGAATCATCCTCTCGTCGGTCACGGTCAGCGTATCTTACCCATCTTCACGGCATCACGGCATGACCCATCCACCGACGGACGCCTCCGAACTCGACGCCCAGGACGAACTCGCCCCCTTCGCGGCCTGTTTCACGCGCCGCCCCGGACAGATCTATCTCGACGGCAACTCACTCGGCCTGCTGTCGGCGCAGGCGAAGGCGTCGCTGCTGCGCGTCCTGGATGAATGGGAGACAGGGGGCATCGACGGCTGGACACAGGCGGAACCACCGTGGTTCACCCTCGCCGAAGAGCTGGCCGCTCTGGTCGCGCCGCTGGTCGGCGCACACGCCGACGAGGTGATCGTCGCCAACTCCACCACGGTCAACCTGCACCAACTGCTTGCAACGCTGTTCGCGCCGACGGCGGGGCGTTCCAAGATAGTGATCGACGCGCTCGCCTTCCCCTCCGATGTGTACGCCGTGCAGAGCCACCTGCGAGGGCGCGGGCTGGACCCGGCGACGCATCTCGTCGTCGCCGGCAGCCGGGACGGGTACACGCTGGGCGAGGACGACCTCGTCGCGGCGATGACGCCCGAGATCGCACTGGCCCTGCTGCCGTCCGTCGTCTACACCAGCGGGCAGCTGATCGACATGGCGCGGCTGACAAACGAGGCGCACCGGCGCGGCGTCCTGATCGGCTTCGACTGCTCGCACTCGGTCGGCGCCGTCCCCCACGACCTGAGCGCGTGGGGCGCGGACTTCGCCGTCTGGTGCCACTACAAATATGTCAACGGCGGGCCGGGGGCGCCCGGCGGGCTGTACCTCAACCGACGCCACTTCGGACGCCCGCCCGGCCTGGCCGGGTGGTTCAGTTCCGACAAGACCCGGCAGTTCGACATGGCGCACGCGCTCACCCCCGCCCCCGGCGCGGGCGCATTGCAGATCGGCACGCCCTCCGTCCTCGCCCTCGCGCCGCTCCACGGCGCGCTGGGCGTCATCCACGACGCTGGCCCCGAACGCCTGCGGGCCAAGTCCCTGCGTCTGACCGCGTACCTGCGGATGTTGATCGAGACGGAACTGGCCGGCCACGGCTTTTCCATCGCCACGCCCCGCGCCGACGCCCGGCGCGGCGGCCACCTCGCCTTGGTCCACCCCGAAGCCGCGCGCGTCTGCAAGGCGCTCAAAGCCGCCGACGTGGTCCCCGACTTCCGCGCCCCGGACATCGTGCGCCTCGCCCCGGCCCCCCTCTACACCCCGTTCGCGGACTGCCGGGAGGCCGTCGCGCGGCTCAGGCGCATCATGGACGAGCGCCTGTACGAGCGCCATGACACGGGCCGCGAACTGGTGGCCTGACGGCTTATTTTCGGGCAGGATTCGGGGCGGGACGACGCATCCGGCGTCCTGCGGCATCCCGGCATCATCATCGGACGGCTCGCAGCAGGAAATCCCAGCAGGCCCCCATCAGCGCCATGAACAGGAGCAATCCCACAATGGCGGACCCGGAGGCGATGCGTCCATCGGCCCGTGAGATCGTGATCTGCCGCCGCAAGCGACCGTCCGCCGGGCGCAGCCGACTCAGGCCGTACAGTGTCATTGCCACGCCCGGCGCCAACAGGCAGAGACCTTGAGCCGCCGCGGCGCGCGCACTGATCGTGTAAGTCCCATCCGATTTGGCGTGCATCACCACCCGTCCTGTCGGCCCCGCCGAGCGAGCCTGGTTGAGCAGAGTCCCTCCGCCGCACACCAGAAGCACCCCGAACACAAGAAATCTGATCTCATCCAGGGATCGTTTGCTCATCATCTTCCCCCACCTGCGGCTTACACCGGCCGTGATGTTCACGGAACCTTTTGCGTCAGCCCCCGCCCTTCAGGGCGGAAAGGGCGAACGGCACGGCCCCCGTGATACAAGGGGGCCAGTGTCCATCGGGCTTCTTGAATAAGTCTCGGCCCGTCAGGCCCGGCTCTGAAGCCCTCCGGGTCCCTTCCAGGTCCGCCGGTGCGGTGCCGGCGCGGAGCCAGGCTCACCCGGCTGCGGCCACGAAGCCCCTCCGGGGCTGAACGCCAGGGGCGAAGCCCTTCCCTGCAGCCCCGGAGGGGCTTCGGCGGCGTCCTCGCCGGCTAGCCCTGGGCTTCAGCCCAGGGACCAAGGGCGACCTCAGGACTTACGCGATATGTTTATTGACGCGGGAAGGGGATCAAAGTTGCACGGGAAAGATGGGGGCGTCCTTCCACAAGGAACGCCCAAAACCGATTAGGCGTTCAGGGAGGCCAGCCGGGCAGGCAGGCCGCGCAGGAGCCGGGCGGCGGTGTCCAGGGTTTCGGGCCTTTTGCAGTAGCAGAAGCGAATCTTGGCGCGGCTGTCCTGCGCATGGCGGTAGAAACTGCGGCCCGGCACCGTGGCGACGCCGACCTCCTCCGTCAGCCACAGGGCGAACTCCAGGTCGTCGCCGGGGTACCCAAGGCCCCCGATGTCGGTCATCAGGTAGTACGCGCCCTGCGCCGGGAAGACGCGGAACCCGGCCTCGCGCAGCACGGCGCCCAGCGTGTCGCGCTTCCGGCGGTAGGAGTCGGTAAGGCGGGCGTAGTAGTCGTCGGGGAAGCCCAGGGCGAAGGCCGCGCCCTCCTGCAGGGGGGCGGCGGCCCCGACGGTCAGGAAATCGTGGACCTTGCGGATGGCGTCGGTCGCCTCGGGCGGCGCGAGCAGCCAGCCGATGCGCCAGCCCGTCGCGCCGTAGGTCTTGGACAGGCCGCTGATGGTGATGGTCCGGTCATGCATCCCATCGATGTCGGCCATGCGGGTGTGACGGCCCTCGTAGACCATGTGCTCATAGATCTCGTCGGTGACGGCGACGACATCCCACGTTTGACATAGCCCCGCGATGACCGTCAGCTCTTCGGGCGTGAACACTTTGCCGGTGGGGTTGTGGGGCGTGTTGATGATGATCGCCCGCGTTTTGTCCGTGAACGCGGCGGCGAGTTCGTCGGGGTCGAAACGCCAGTCGGGTTCGTGCAGGGTGACGTAGCGGGGCCGCGCGCCGGTCAGAATCGTGTCGGCGCCGTAGTTCTCGTAGAACGGCTCGAAGACGATCACCTCGTCGCCCGGATCGGCCACGGCCATGAGCGCGGCCATCATCGCCTCGGTCGCGCCGCAGACCACGGTGATCTCGCGCTCCGGGTCGGGCCGGACGCCGTAGAACCGCGCGGTCTTGTCCGCGATGGCGCGGCGCAGGGACGGAGCACCCCACGTCACGGCGTACTGGTTGACGTCGCCCCGGATGGCGCGGCAGGCGGCCTCCTTCATGGCCTCGGGCGCGGGGAAGTCCGGGAAGCCCTGGGCCAGATTGACGCCCGGCCTGTCCGGGTGCGCCGCCTGACGGGCCAGAAAGACGCGGGTCATCTCCCGGATGATCGACTCGGAAAACCGGGCGGCTTTTTGCGACGTGTGGATGGGCATGGGGCGGGCGTCTCACGGCGGCGACACAGTCCTGTGTCATCCCCCTTATGGTACCGCAATCCGCCGCGAATCACGCCGCGCGGCGTCAAGACACGCCGCCCCTGTCACCCTCCCCACGCGCCGTTTTTTTCCCGCAGGCCGCCGCGCCCGCGCCCGGAGGCGGCGGC